>JAZFZX010000286.1:0-4108 GCA_036444135.1 Kiloniellales bacterium
GCCGAGTTTCTGCGGGTACGAAACTTCGACTACGTGCGGGCGGCCCGCGCGCTCGGGGTTTCCAATGCGGTCATCATGTTCCGCCACGTGCTGCCAAACGCCATGGTGGCGACCATCACATTTCTGCCGTTCATCCTGTCGGGCTCGATCGTTCAGCTTACCTCGCTCGACTTTCTCGGCATCGGCCTGCCGCCCGGCTCGGCCTCGCTGGGCGAGCTCCTGGCCCAGGGCAAGGCGAACCTGCAGGCGCCCTGGCTGGGCCTCACCGGGTTTTTCGCGATCGCCGTCATGCTGAGCCTGTTGATCTTCGTCGGCGAGGCGGTGCGCGACGCCGTCGATCCGCGCAAGCTTCTGGCGGGCGCGCCGCCGCCCGAACCGGGCGTCGAAGGCGACCGCGCGGCTGAACCCGCCATCGCCGCCGGCCGCGCCGGCCAAGGGGAAGACTGATGGACCCGGCGCTGCTCGAAGTCCGCAATCTAAGCGTCACCTTCGACGCCGGACACCAGCCGGTCGAGGCCGTCCGCGGCGTCTCGTTCGATCTCCGCAAGGGCGAGACCGCCGCCCTGGTGGGCGAAAGCGGCTCCGGCAAGTCGGTGACCGCGCTGTCGATTTTGCAACTGCTGCCCTATCCCCTGGCGCGCCACACGCCGGAGAGCTCGATCCGCTTCCGCGGCGAGGAATTGATCGGCGCGTCCGAGCGCAAGCTGCGCCAAGTGCGCGGCGACGAGATCTCGATGATCTTCCAGGAGCCCATGACCTCGCTCAACCCGCTGCACACGGTGGAAAAGCAGGTCAACGAGACGCTCATCCTGCACAAGGGCCTCGGCCGTGAGGCGGCCCGGCGGCGCACCTTGGAGCTCCTGAACCTGGTTGGCATCCACGAGCCGGCCCGGCGGCTGTCGGCCTACCCCCACGAGCTGTCCGGCGGCCAACGCCAGCGGGTCATGATCGCAATGGCACTGGCCAACGAGCCGGATCTACTGATCGCCGACGAGCCGACCACAGCGCTGGACGTCACCATACAGGCGCAGATCCTCAAGCTCTTGAAGGAGCTGCAGCGCGAGTTCGGCATGGCGTTGCTGCTGATCACCCACGACTTGAGCATCGTGCGCAAGATGTCCGACCAGGTCTCCGTCATGACCCAGGGCGAAATCGTCGAGCAGGGTCCGGTCGACCAGATCTTCGAAAATCCGCAGCATCACTATACCCAGAGGCTGCTCGCCGCGGAGCCCTCCGGCCAGCCGGTGTTCGCCGGGCCAGATGCCCCCGTCGTCATGGAGGGCGACGACATCAAGGTCTACTTCCCCATCAAGGCGGGCGTCCTGAAGCGCACCGTCGACCATGTGCGCGCCGTCGACGGCATCTCGGTCAAAATCCGCCAGGGTCATACCCTGGGCGTTGTGGGCGAAAGCGGCTCGGGTAAGACCACGCTCGGCCTCGCCCTGCTGCGGCTGTTGTCCAGCCAGGGCGACATACGCTTCGGCGGGGCGCCCATCCAGGGCCTGCAGTCCAGGGCGTTGCGGCCATTGCGCCGCGAGATGCAGGTTGTCTTCCAGGACCCCTTTGGCTCCTTGAGCCCGCGCCTATCCATCGGCCAGATCATCGAGGAGGGCCTCAAGGTGCACGGCCTGGGCGGCTCGGCCGCGGGCCGCGAAGCGCTGATCGTCGAGGCCCTCGAGGAGGTCGGCCTGGACCCGGACAACCGGCACCGCTATCCGCACGAATTCTCGGGCGGTCAGCGCCAGCGCGTCGCGATCGCCCGGGCCATGGTCCTCAAGCCCCGCTTCGTGGTGCTCGACGAACCTACCTCGGCCCTCGACATGTCGGTTCAGGCGCAAATCGTGGACCTTCTGCGAGAGCTGCAGGAACGCCACCAGCTGGCCTACCTCTTCATCAGCCACGACCTCAAGGTGGTCCGCGCGCTGGCCGACGAGGTGCTGGTGATGAAGGACGGCCGGGTGGTCGAACAGGGCCCCGCCGCCGAGATCTTCGACGCCCCCAAGGACCCCTACACCCAGGCCCTCATGAAGGCCGCCTTCGAATTGGAAGCGGTCGAAACGGGCGTGGTCAGCATGTAGGGTTTGCCGGGCCTCAGCCGTCCTGGCGCGGGTCTTCGGCCGTCGAATGGTCGCTCGGCTGCGGCGTGACGGTCAGCACGGTCACCACGCCGGGCGCATGAAAGCGGTGCCAGCAGCCCTGGGGCACGACGGCCAGCATGCCGGCCGTCATCTTCAACACCTGCGGTCCCGCGTCGGAGAGTAGGGTGAGCTGGGTCTCACCGGCCAGGATGTGCACCAGTTCGTCGCCATTGGTGTGGCGCTCCCAAGGGCTTTCGCCCTCGAATCTGCCGGCGAACACGCCGCCGTAGCCCAAGTCTGCCAGGGTCGCGAAGGCCTCGTCCGCCGGCGTGTCGGGCTTGCGGCCACGCAGCACCGGAAGCTGGGCCAGTTCCGTCTCGATGTGAACCGCCTTCACCATCATTTGCTCCCTCGTTTTACCGCCAATTGCTCGATTGCGCCGTAGACGGCGCGCAGGCCCATGGCTTCGCCGCCCACCGGCCGGCCCGGTTCGGCCGTGCTGTTCCAGGCCATGACGTCGAGGTGCGCCCAGGGCGTGCCGGACGCGACGAACTCGGCCAGGAACAAGGCCGCCGTGATGGCGCCCGCGTAGGGCCCGTCGGAAATGTTGTTGAGGTCGGCGACCCGGCTGTCCAGCAGCCGGCGGTAGGGCGCGTGCAGCGGTAACCGCCAGAGCGGGTCGTGCTGCTTCAGGCCCTGGCCGAGCAGCGACTGCGCGACCGCCTCGTCATTGCAGAACAGGGCCGGCAGCCCGGTGCCGAGGGCAACGCGGGCGGCTCCGGTCAGGGTGGCGAAATCGACCAGGAGCGCCGGCTTTTCCCGGCTCGCCTCGGCCAGCGCATCGCAGAGGATCAGGCGGCCTTCCGCGTCGGTGTTTCCCACCTCGACCGTCAGGCCCTTGCGGGTATTCAGCACGTCGAGCGGCCGCATGGCATTGCCGGAGACGCTGTTCTCCACCGCCGGGACGAGAACCCGCAGGCGCAACGGCAGACCCGCCTCCATGATCATGCTGGCAATCCCGAGGACGTGCGCCGCACCGCCCATGTCCTTCTTCATGAGCTTCATGCCGGCGGCCGATTTCAAGTCCAGGCCACCGGAATCGAAGCACACGCCCTTGCCGACCAGCGTGACGCGCGGCCCCGCCCGGCCCCAGCGCAGGTCGATCAGGCGCGGCGCCCGCGCGCTCGCCCGGCCGACGGCGTGGATCGCCGGATAATTCCGCGTCAGCAGGGCCGCGCCCGTGGTGACACGGACTCGCCCGCCCTGCGCCTTGGCGAGCTTGCGGGCCTCGTCGGCCAGTTCGGCCGGGCCCATGTCGCCAGCCGGCGTGTTGATGAGGTCGCGCACCAGCCAGGTCGCATGCGCGGTGCGGCCGACCGCGCCGCGGTCCGCGCCCTTGGGCCAGGCCAGGGTGGCAAAGGACTTCGGCGCTTTCCGGTAGCGCGTGAAGGCATAGCTCCCGAGCGCCCAGCCGAGCGCCGCAAGGTTGGCTTGAGCCGCTTCGGCGCCACCATGAGGATCGAGACGATAGCGGCGCTCGGGCAGCGCCCCGGGAAGCCCGGCAAATCCGTTGGGGCCATCGCCGGGGTCGACTCCCGCCAGCACCCGTTCCAGCGACCCGTCGGTGCCGGGCAACAGGCAGATATCGCCGGACTTGGCGGTGAAGCCCGTCGATTCGACCCAGGCGGCGATACGCGGCGGCTGGCCGGCCAGCCAGTCTTTCAGCCCGCCCGGAGCCAAGGGGGTGAGGGGAATGGCGCCGGCGGCACGGTTTGTCAAATTGTGCGGCATGATGGGCAGCGCGCCTCCTCGTCCTTCGTCTTGTCCAAAGGGCCCTTGCAAGGGCCGCGGCGAGAATTACAAATGGCACTCGGCGCCGCAAGTGGGCTATGGATCATGACCGATCTCAAGATCATCCTGGGGAACAAAAGCTATTCGTCCTGGTCGCTCCGGGGCTGGCTGGCCCTCAAGCGCTGTGCCGTCCCGTTCGAGGAGGAGGTCATTCCTCTCTACCGGGAGGACTCCCGCGC
>JAZFZX010000287.1:0-2678 GCA_036444135.1 Kiloniellales bacterium
CTCGCCCGATGCGTAGGCATCGCGCTTCGCACCGCGTCTGCCCGGAAAACCGATCCGCTCCCATCAAACCGAATCAATCTGGTCGGAAAGTGCTCTAGCAGCCGGACCGTGCCGGTCACGGGCCTTATGCAAACGAACCGCGGCCGTTCGGGATGGCGGTGCATGTGGTGGTGCAATATAAAGGGGCGTGACGTGGCGTTCTTGCTATCTTGTCGCGGCGAGGGAGGCCCCATGCGGATCGCGACGCCCGAAACCTGGTACGAGACGACACGCCTGGAGGACGGCGTCACCCATATCCACGAACCCTTCATCAAGGCCTTTTACCGCTGCAACGTTTGGCACGTGCGCGGGCGCGACAAGGACATGCTGGTGGACAGCGGCATGGGCGTCGTCAGCCTGCGCGAACAGGTGCCCAAGGTGGCCGAGCGGCCCTGCGTGGCGGTCGCCAGCCACACCCATTTCGACCACATCGGCTGCCACCACGAGTTCGCCGAGCGGGTGGTCCACAAGGACGAGGCCGGCCTGATGGCCAACCCGACGCGCGCGGGCACGCTGGCCGATCCCTATGTCACCGACGACATCTTCACGGTGCTGCCGCCCGCACCTTACAGCTCGACCGAATACAACGTGACGGCCGCGCCGGCCACGCGGCTGGTCGGCGACGGCGACGTGATCGACCTGGGCGACCGCCATTTCGAGGTCATGCACACGCCGGGCCACTCGCCGGGTGAGATCATGCTGTGGGAGGCCGCCAGCGGCATCCTCTTTTCCGGCGACACGGTCTACGACGGGCCGTTGATCGACGACGCCTACCACTCCGACATCGCGGCCTACGTCGTCAGCATGAAGCGGATCCTGGACCTGCCGGTGCGCCTGGTCCACGGCGGCCATTTCCCGAGCTTCGGCGGCGCGCGCTACCGCGCTCTCATCCGCGAATACCTGGAGGCCAAGGGGGCGTAGACGGCTTCACTCCGTTAGCATCACCATGTCCGCCGGATCGACCCAGAGCGAGAGCCGGGCGCCGGGGGCGGGGGTCTCCTTCTGCGGCAGGCGCACCTTGAACGGCTGATCGGTCGTCTCCAGCGCCGTAGTGCACTGATGGTGGGTGCCAAAGAAACCGGATTCCAAGACCTGCGCCGAACCGAGGGGCACCAGGGTGCCGCCACCCCCGCCGGCTTGCACGTGCTCCGGACGAACGCTCAAGGTCACGGCCGTTCCCGGGGCGGCTTCGCCGGCCACCACGAAGCGCCCGAGGCCCGTATCCACCGCCACCTGGCCGTCTGAAACCTCGGCCACCCGCCCGTCGACGAAGTTGGAATCGCCCATGAAGTCGGCGGTGAAGCGCGTCCTGGGTTTGAGGTAGACCCGCTCCGGCGCGCCCACGTCCTCGATGTGGCCCTCGCTCATCACCGCGACCACGTCGGCGATCGCCATGGCCTCTTCTTGATCGTGGGTGACGTGCACGAAGGTGGTGCCGACGCGCTTCTGGATGGCTTTCAGCTCCTCCTGCATCTGGCGCCGCAGCTTGAGGTCGAGCGCGCCCAGCGGCTCGTCGAGCAGCAACACCGAAGGCTCGACCACCAGGGCGCGGGCCAGCGCAACCCGCTGGCGCTGGCCGCCCGACAGCTCGTGGGTGCGCCGTTTCGCAGCGTAGCCGAGACCGACCATGTCGAGGACGCGCGCCACGCGCGTCTCCCGTTCGGCCTTCGCGACCTTGCGCATGGCCAGGCCGAAGCCCACGTTGCCCGCGATCGTCATGTGCGGAAATAGGGCGTAGTCCTGGAACACGGTGGTCGTGGGGCGTTTGGCCGGTGGCACGAAGGTCAGGTCCTCGCCCTTGATCAGCACGCGGCCCTCGCTGGGCTCGATAAAGCCGCCCAGGATGTTGAGCAGCGTCGTCTTGCCGCTGCCCGAGGGTCCGAGCAGGACCACGAAAGCGCCTTCGGCGATCTCCAGCGTGATGTCGTCGAGCGCCAGCGTCTGGTCGAAGCGCTTAGTGATGTGTTCGATCTCGACGGCGGGCGCGCTCACGCCTTTTTCCTCCGGAACACGACGAGATCCAGGATCAGCACGGTAGCGACCGAGATCAGGAACACGAAACTGCCGACGGCGTTGGTCTTCGGGTTGAGTCCGCTGCGCAACATGGACCAGATCTCCACCGGCAGGGTCACGTCGAAGCGGCTGACCATGAAGGCGATGATGAATTCGTCCCAGGAGAAGGTGACCGACAGAAAGAAGCTCACGAACAGGGCCGGCCACAGCATGGGCACGGTCACCAGAGCCAAGACCTGCCATTCGGCGGCGCCCAGGTCGCGCGCCGCGCGCTCCGCGTTGGCCTGGTGCGCGCCCATCTGGCTGTAGACGATGGCGAAACAGAGCGGCAGGTTGATTACCACGTGGCCGATGCCGATGGTCAGCAGCGATTTCGGCACGCCCGCCGCGTTGAAGGTGATCAGCAGGCCCATGGCGATGATTAGGTAGCTGACGGTTAGCGGCGCGGTGAGGAACCCCTGAATCAGGGCGCCGAAGGGTATGCGGTGGCGGGCCAGCGCATAGGCCGCCAGGAAGCCGAGGATCACCGAGACCAGCGACGAGGCCAGCGCCACCAGGACGGAGTTCAACAGCGCGTCCATCATGCGGGCGTCGGCAAAGACTGCCGCGTACCATTTCAGCGACGG
>JAZFZX010000288.1:0-4110 GCA_036444135.1 Kiloniellales bacterium
TATAGATTTGAGACTTTCATCCTACTGACGTGAATCACAACATGACCTTCGAAGATCTCGGACTCAGTCCCGAGGTACTCCGCGCCGTCACAGACGCGGGCTATCAAACACCAACTCCTATCCAAGCGCAGGCCGTTCCCTACGTCCTCATGGGCCGTGACGTACTGGGCTGTGCCCAGACCGGTACCGGCAAGACGGCATCGTTCACCCTGCCCATGATCGACATCCTGGACAGCGGCCGCACCCGGGCGCGCATGCCGCGCTCGCTGATCCTCGAGCCGACCCGCGAACTGGCCGCCCAGGTGGCCGAAAGCTTCGAGCGCTACGGCAAGTATCATCCGCTCTCAATGGCGCTGTTGATCGGCGGCCAATCGCTGACCGAGCAGGAGAAGCGCCTGGACCGCGGCGTCGACGTGCTGATCGCCACACCGGGGCGGCTGCTCGACCTGTTCGAGCGCGGCCGCGTGCTGCTGGCCGATGTCAAAATCCTGGTGATCGACGAGTCGGACCGCATGCTCGACATGGGCTTCATGCCCGACGTGGAACGCATCGTGAGTCTTCTGCCGCGCATTCGTCAGACCCTGTTCTTCTCCGCCACCATGCCGCCCGAGATTCGGCGCCTGGCCGGCCGTTTCCTGATGAACCCCAAGGAACTGTCCGTGACACCGCCGGCGACGGCGGCCGAGACGGTCCACCAGGCCATGGTCGAGGCCCCGGCCCTGCCCCGCGACAAGCGCCGGGTCCTGCGCGAGCTGTTGCGGCAGGAGGCGCCGGTGAGTGCCCTCATCTTCTGCAACCGCAAGCGCGACGTGGGGATCCTCTATCGCTCGCTCGTCCGCCACGGCTTTGCCGCCTCCGAACTGCACGGTGACCTGCCGCAGCCCGTGCGGATGGACACGCTGGAGCGGTTCCGGCGCGGCGACATGCAGCTACTTGTCTGTTCCGACGTGGCGGCGCGCGGGCTCGATATCCCAAAGGTCTCGCACGTCATCAATTTCGACGTGCCGCATCACGCCGACGACTACATTCACCGGATCGGACGCACGGGCCGCGCCGGGCGCTCGGGACAAGCCCTCATGCTGGTCACGCGCGAAGACCGCAAGGCGCTGGCCGCAATCACCCAAATGCTGGGCCATGCCATCGAACGGGCGCGCTTGCCGGGCGACAAAGCTGCGGCCGAGGCTCCCGTGGCGAAGACCGAGGTTCCCGTGGCGAAGACCGAGGTTCCCGTGGCGAAGGCCGAGCAACGTGTGCAATCGAAAACCGAGCCGCGCACAGAAAGTCCTCACAAGCGGCCCGAACCAGAGGCCGATAATGGAGGACGCGTGTCCAAATCATCGGGCCGACCTGGCAAACAGCGCCATGACTCGCGCCCATCTGCGCCGGCGGCCGGCCCGTTCGGCGAACACGTTCCCGCCTTCCTGCTGCGCCGCGTCGACCACGTGGCCGGCGCCTGATCTCGGCCCTTCCCGGCGCGCCAACCGTGCGGCGCCGGTATCTCTGACCGGCGGATCTGCATGACCTCCTTCGGTCTCTCGCTGCGTTTCGCCTTTTTCTATGCCGCGGTGTTCGTGGCGCTGGGGGTCTATATCCCGTTCTGGCCGTTGTGGCTGGAGACTCACGGGCTCGACGCCGAGCAGATCGGTCTGCTCCTCGCCCTTTCCGCCTGGATCAAGATTGCGTCCACGCCGTTCGCCGGGCAGCTGGCCGACCGCAGCGCCCGCCCCCGCACCATCTTGTCCCTGCTCGCGCTCATCGCCCTTAGCGCCTTTGCCGTCTTCCTGATCGTGCGGGATTTCTGGGCCGTGCTCGCCGTGCAGCTGTTGGCCGCTGCCGGCTTCCAGGCGCTCATTCCCTTGGGCGAGAGCCAGGCCATGAGCGCCGTGACCAAGGCCGGCATAGACTACGGCCGCGTCCGCTTGTGGGGCTCGCTCGCCTTCATCGCGGGCAACCTGGCGGCCGGCGCCTTGATCGCCGCCCAGGGCGCCGACTGGGTGCTGTGGCTCATCCTTGCCGCGCTGTCGGTGACCGTGATCGCGACCTTTGCCCTACCGGCTGGGTCCGCGGCGCATGACGGGGCGGCACCCCGCGCGGCGCTCGGCAGCCTGCTCAGCAACCGCCCCTTCCTTCTGTTTCTCCTGACCGTGAGCTTCCTGCAGGCCAGCCATGCTGTTTATTACGGCTTCTCCGCCCTCCATTGGCAGGCCGCCGGGCACAGCACGGCCACCATCGGGTGGCTGTGGGCCGAGGGCGTGATGGCCGAAGTTCTTCTATTCATTGCCGGTGCCGCGCTGGTCCGCCGGTTCGGACCGCTGGGCCTGGTGAGCCTGGCGGCGGTGGGCGGCTTGGTGCGCTGGAGCGTGCTGGCGGCAACCACGGAGCTGTGGGCGCTGGCGGCGGTCCAGCCGCTGCACGCCCTGACGTTCGGTGCGGCGCACCTGGGCGCCATGCATTTCATCGCGCGCAACGCACCGCCTGGCCTTTCGGCCACGGCGCAGAGCCTCTATGCGGCACTGTCAGGCGGATTGGCCCTGGGCCTGGCTATGTTCGCCGCAGGCTACCTCTACGCAGCTTGGCAGGGCAGCGCCTATGTCGCGATGGCGGGGTTGAGCGCCGTGGGCCTCTTGCTTGCCTGGAGCCTGAGCCGCAACCGGCCCGGCGACCAGGTCAAAGGCTCGACCGATAGCGGTTGACCCGCTTGCGGGCCTCTTCGAGTTCCGCGTCACTCAGACCAACGGCGATTTCGTCGCGGCGCGCGGCCGGCCATCTGTTCCCCTGCTCCGCCGCCAACGTGAGCCATGCGTAAGCTTCGACAAGGTCCAACGGTACGCCCAGGCCACGGCTATAGAGATCGCCAAGGTTGAGCTGAGCCACCGCGTCGCCGGCCTCCGCGGCCGTGCGATACCAGCGGGCCGCTTCCGCGGGGTCAGCGCGCACCCCCAGGCCTTGCAGGTAGAGACCGGCAACGGCCACTTGCGCCTCCACATGGCCCGCTTCGGCCAAGGGCCGCCAAGCCGCCACGGTCGCATCGAAATCGCCGGCGTCGTATGCCTCGAGACCCTCGGCGAAGCGCGTTTCGTCGTCCGCCAATGCCCCTGCCGGAACGCTGCAGGCGAGACACAGGACGCAGAGCAGAGATACCAGTTCGGATCGTGCGCGAAACATCGGTCGGATGACGGCCGGCCGCAAACGCAACCGGCCGCAATGCGTGATCGGATCGGTCTAGCGGCTGACCCGATAGTCGTCCGGCAAGAACATCAAGGAATCCGCATCGGGCGCCACCGAGATGTGGCAACCGATACAGAACTCCACCTTTGCCGAGCCGGCGCCCTTGGTCGCGCCGAAGATACTGCCGTTGGGCATGACCATGGTGTAGCGCCAATCGTCGCTCTTGGCATAGAAGCCCGCCGGCATCTTCTCCATGACGAAAAGGGGACCTACCGTGACCTTGCCCTTGGCGGAGACCGAGAAGCTGTCCTTGGCTAGCGCTGCCCCGGCAGGCATGGTGCCGGCGTCTTCATAGGCGCCGTACGCCTTTGCCGCCGCGTTGCCATAGTTTTGGACGTAGCGGTTGCCATGCGTGGCGGAGAGATAAGCCTGGGTGCTGTAGCGCCGCCACGAGGTGTAGTTCACCGCAGTGTTGTTGTCGGACTTTGCGTAGGCCACCCTCATCTCGTTCAACATGCAATCGTAAGCCTTGACCGCCTCGGCGTCGGTCAGCTCGACCGGCCCGCTGGCGCCGCAGGGATTGCAGGCGCCGCACGCACCACAAGGATTGCATGGGTTGGCCGCCGCACAGGGATTGCACGGGTTGCAAGCCGCCGCACAGGGATTGCACGGGTTGCAAGCCGCCGCACAGGGATTGCACGGGTTGCAAGCTGCCGCACAGGGATTGCACGGGTTGCAAGCTGCCGCACAGGGATTGCACGGATTGCACGGATTGCACGGGTTGCAAGCCGCCGCGCAGGGGCTGCACGGATTGCACGCTGCCGCCGTCTGCAATCGCGGCACCGCGCACTTCAAGCTGCCCGCCCCGCCCCCAGCCGCGCAGGGATTGCACGGATTGCAGGCCGCCGCCGCGCAGGGATTGCATGGGTTGCACGGATTGCA
>JAZFZX010000289.1:0-2369 GCA_036444135.1 Kiloniellales bacterium
GCGCCCGGCGCACTCCTGCCATGCCCTGGCGCGGCTTGCGCGGCCCACCGGCCATCTATAGACAGGTTGTTGGAGGACAAGGGACCCCTTAGACATGTCGTCCGGCTCGTCGCGTTTGACGCTCGTCTTCTCGTGCCTTGGGCACGGCTACATGCACACCTTCACCGCCTTCTACTTCATTATCGTGCTGGCGCTGGAGGCGGAGTGGGGCCTGCCCTATCACGAGCTGATCGAGCTGTGGACCCTCGGCGCCCTGCTCGTGGGCCTGGGCGCGATCCCGGCCGGCTGGCTGAGCGACCGCTGGTCGTCGACCGGCATGATGGCGGTCTTCTTCCTGGGCCTCGGACTGTCGGGGATCGCCTGTGCGTTTCTCGACACGCCGGCGGCCATGCTGGTGGGGCTGGCGGCGATCGGCCTGTTCAGCTCCATCTATCACCCGGTCGGCATCGCCTGGCTGGTGAGCAACGCCGAGCGCCAGGGCAAGGCCCTCGGCATCAACGGGATCTTCGGCAGCGTCGGCATCGCCGGCGCGGGGCTTATCGCGGGTGGTATGATCGACCTGTTCGGTTGGCGCGTGGCCTTCTTCGTTCCGGGCGTTATCTGCCTGGCCACCGGGCTGGTGCTGGTCGTCTGCGTGCGGCTCCGGCTGATCGAGGAGGGCCGGGCCGCGCGGCCGGCGCAGCCTGCGAGCCGCGGCGACATGATGCGGGTCTTCGCCATCCTGCTGCTGACCATGCTGTGCATGGGCATCATCTTTCAGGCGACGCAGGTGGCGCTGCCCAAGGTTTTCGATCTGCGGCTGCGCGACCTGGTGGGCGAGGGGACCTTCGGCATCGGCGCGGCGGTCGCGGCGGTCTACCTGGTCGGCGGACTGGTGCAGGTGGTGGGCGGCTATATGGCCGACCGTTACGCCTTGAAGCCGATCTATATGGGCACCTGGCTGGCGCAGGTTCCCATCCTGGTGGGCATCGGATTTTTCTCCGGTCTGCCCTTGATGGGGCTGGCGGCGATGACCGTGATGGTCACGGCCGGCGCGCTGCCGGCGGAGAACATGCTGCTGGGCCGCTATACGCCGGCGCGACACCGTGGCCTGGCGTTCGGCGTGAAGTATGTAATCGCCTTCGGCTCGGCACCCCTGGCCCTGCAGCTGGTGGCCAAGATCAACGAATGGACGGGCGAGTTCGTCTGGCTGTTCACGGTGCTAGCGTTGCTAGCGATGGTGGCGACGCTGGCAGCTGTCTTGTTGCCGGGCGGGATGCGCCGCGACTCCGTGCCGGCCGCCGCGGAATAGAAAGGCCGGTCCACCATGGCCCCGCCGCCCATCGAAATCCAGAGCCTCGACCATCTCGTCCTGACGGTGCGTGACGTCGACGCCAGCTGCGACTTCTACGAACGTGTGCTCGGCATGAGCCGGGTAACCTTCGGCGATGGGCGGCTCGCCCTCAAGTTCGGCCGGCAGAAGATCAACCTGCACCACTACCCTTCGCCGCGTGCCCTGGTGGCCGATACGCCGCTGCCCGGCACCGGCGACCTCTGCTTCATCACCGAGACTCCGATCCCCGAAGTCGAAGCCCATCTCGAGGCCTGCGGCGTCGATATCATCTCCGGTCCGATCGAGCGCAGCGGCGCCGAAGGGCCGATCCTGTCGCTCTATTGCCGCGACCCGGACGGCAACCTGATCGAGCTGTCCAACCGGCTCGGTTGACGCGCCCGGTTATGGTTAATCCGCAGACAAAGAACATTGGCGCTAAGCGCCTGATATTGCTATAATAAACAAGTCGCCATTTTAACGAACGTTAACGAGGGAAGATTACAGGTATGAAAGCGTTACTGATTCTCATCGTCACCGTTGGCACGTCGCAAGCCAACGTCGATACGGTCGACAGCTCTCTCGACGTGCGGCAGATCGAGTTCGAGAGCATAACGGCTTGCGAACAGGCGGCGTCGCAGCTGACCCACGCCGGGCGCGTGACCGGCGACTGGGCCAAGACATTCGCCATCGAGACGGGCAACAACGGGCGGTCCCGCGGCAGGCTCTTCTTGTCGCCGCCGACCATTGTCGCCGAGTGCGTCGAGCTGGGCTGAACCGCCACAGCTAGATCCGCCGCGTAACCGACATCCCGCGCAGGGGGCGGCCCTGCGCGGCGATGGCACGCGCCTTATAGCAACCGAGATTGATGCTATTCGGCGGCGCTCGACAGGCTCGCCGTTGCCGTCTTCAGGGCCAGATCCAGATCGGCGAGAATGTCGTCGAGACTCTCGAGCCCGACCGACAGGCGGACCACGTCCGGGCCGGCGCCGGCGGCCAGGCGCTGCTCTTCGCTCAGCTGGCGGTGGACGGTCGAGGCGGGATGCAGGATGAGCGAGCG
>JAZFZX010000290.1:0-2180 GCA_036444135.1 Kiloniellales bacterium
ATGAGACCCCAGGCGGCACGGTCCTTCTGGCCGCCCACCGGGCCATCGAATCGATCACCTTGGACCGCGGCGCGGCCCACCTGAAGGACGAGCTGATGCCGCGCTATGCGGAGCTGATCTACAACGGCTTCTGGTTCGCGCCGGAGCGCGAGATGCTACAGGCCCTGATCGACCGCAGCCAGACGCACGTGAACGGCACCGTACGCCTCAAGCTCTACAAGGGCGGCGTGAGCGTCCTCGGCCGGCAGTCGCCCGATAGCCTCTATTCGCTGGAGCATGTGACTTTCGAGGACGACGCGGTCTACGACCAGCGCGACGCCGAGGGCTTCATCAAGCTGAACGCCCTCCGCCTGCGCCTGCTCGGGCGGCGGGGATAACTAATACCAACAACCTTAGATCTGCCCCACCCGTGAGGCCGCCCGCCTAGTACGGCAGGAGGCGCAGACCGATCACCCATTCGTGGGCCGGGAGCATCAGGGCATAGAGCGCCAGACTGGCCAGCGGGCGCCACAAGCCGATGCCGGGCCAGTCGATCTTGCTGCGGCCTTGGATCACGGCCACGAACGGCACCAGGCTGGTGGTCAAGGCCATGGGCCCCCAGGCGCTGCCGAGCGCCGCCTCGCGACGCTTGTCAATGTGCCGCATGCCGCCCAGCGACAGGATCAAGATGCCGCCGATCAGGATGATGCTGGCCGCGTCACCGCGCACGCAGAGGTGCGAGAACGCCCACAGCGCCACGCCCCAGAGGAACGGGTGCCTGGTGATCGTGAGGATGCCGACGGCCGGGCTCGCGGGCCGTTCGTCGAGCACGCGTTCGCCGGCCACCATGGTCGGGTTGGGGGTGGTCACGCCGCACACCGCCAGGACAAGCGCGACGGGCATGACCAGCAGCGGGATCAAGGCGAAAGCACCCGGCGGCGACCAGACCGGCGTTCGCGGCGCGTTGCCGTAGGACGTGAGCATGGCGACGAAGGCCGCCAGGATCGCGACCGAGTAAACGACCCGGAACGCGCGTTCGCCCATCAGGTCGGTCAGGCGCGGCCTCAGTGCATCGCTTGAAAGGGCGAAGTGGCCGCCGACGAACAGCAGCGTGGCGGCGAACAGGGCGTTCAGATCAGCGTCCATGGCCGGCGATCATGGCAGCCGGATTGGGCGCCGTCCACTATCGCACCGGGGGGGCATCGCACCCGGGCACGGCCTGTGCTAAACCGGCGGGCATGAACCGAAAGAGCGATCAAGATCCGCCCGACGACCCGGTGGCCGAGGCCATCCTCGCACTGCTCGCCGAACAGGCGCCGGGAAGATCCGTCAGTCCGGAAGAGGCGGCCCGCGCCTTCGTCGCGGCGCGTGCCCGGCCCGGCGATCCGCCGGACCTCTGGCGGCGCTATCTGCGGGCGGCGCGCCAGCAGGCGCACAACCTGGCCCGCCAGCGCCGCGTCGTGATCCTGCGCAAGGGCAAGGCCGTCGATCCGGAGGGACCGGTGAAGGGGGTCATCCGTCTGGCGTTGCCGGAGAATTGAGGCGCGCCGAACGACGTCCCTAAAACTGTGGCGCTTCGATCCCAGCTTGGCGGCAGGCGGCGGTCACCGTGTTGGCGAGCAGGCAGGCGATGGTCATCGGCCCGACGCCGCCCGGCACGGGGGTGATGGCGCCGGCCACCCGGGCCGCCTCCTCGAAGGCCACGTCGCCGACCAGCCGCGTCTTGCCGCCCTCGCCCTCGACCCGGTTGATCCCCACGTCGATCACGGTGGCGCCCGGCTTGACCCAATCGCCGCGCACCATCTCCGGCCGGCCGACGGCGGCCACCAGGATGTCGGCGGTGCGGCACAGGCCGGGCAGGTCATGGGTGCGCGAATGGGCGATTGTGACGGTACAGTGCTCGGCCAGCAACAGCAGCGCCAACGGTTTGCCGACGATGTTGGAGCGGCCGACGATCACCGCGTTGGCGCCCTTGAGCGGACCCGCGTATTCCTTGAGCAGCATGGTGCAGCCGAGCGGCGTGCAGGGCACCAAAGGCGTCCCCGCCCCGGTCAGCAGGCGCCCGGCGTTGACCACGTGAAAGCCGTCCACGTCCTTGTCCGGATCGATCGCGTCGAGCACGGCCTGGGCGTCGATCTGGTCGGGCAGGGGCAGCTGGACCAGGACGCCGTGCACCGTGGGGTCGTTGTTGAGCTGGTCGA
>JAZFZX010000291.1:0-4573 GCA_036444135.1 Kiloniellales bacterium
TTATCAGAGGTTGGGCAATCGCGCTTCCGCCGCGCGCGCCCGCGCCTCAGCCGCGTCCGAGATAGAGCAAGACGATCCCGAGAACGACGCAGGCGCCGCCGATCATCTGGACCGGGGACAGGGTCTCTTTAAAGAAAAAGTATCCCGCGGCCATGGTGATCACCGTGGTGCCGCAGAAGATGGCCGGAATGGCGACGTTGGCGGCCATGGGCTTGCCGGTGCCGATGCCCCCGAACAGGTAGAAGTACGCGATCTCCGCGCCCCCGATGCAGAGCCCCGCCACGGCTGCCCAGCCATAGGTGCCCAGCGAAAGCTGCATGACGTGGCCGCCGCGCACCAGCAAGACGGACGCGAAGACGAGGGAGGTGGCAAGCGCCACCAGCTGGAGGCAGATGGTCGCCGCGATCGTCGTTGTGGCCACCTCGGGCACGTGGGCCCCGGAGGCCTTGATGAACAGGTTGTAGCCGGCATAGAGGACCGTCACGGTGATCAGAAGCAGCAGGCCTACCATTGTTCCCTCTCTTTCAGGCTCTTATGGGCGGCGGCACTCACCGCGCCAGGCCGTGCGTCGCTTGATAGTTTAGACCAATCTATCGTCGATGAGGTCGCGGACGTGCGATTTCATTGGGCTGGGCGAGATTGGGATATACGCACGCGAGGCCCCGTGATTGCCGCCGCGCGAAGCCTGGACAGGCGGCAGGCGGCGGGTCAGTCTCCCCTCGGCTGCCCATTGGGTGTTCCCTCCGGGGCAAGGAGACACGCGTGCCGCCGCAATCCGATTCCGGAACGTTGCCAGAGCAGACCGAGGTGGTTGTCGTCGGCGGCGGCATCATCGGCTGCGCCACCGCCTATTACCTGGCCAAACGCGGGGTGCCGGTGGCGCTGTTCGAGAAGGGCAGGGTGGCCGGCGAGCAGTCCTCGCGCAACTGGGGCTGGGTGCGCAAACAGGGCCGCGATCCGCACGAGCTGCCGGCCATCGTCGAGGCCCTCCGGATCTGGGAAGGGCTCCAGGAAGAGCTGCAGGAAGACATCGGCTGGCACCAGGGCGGCGTCACCTATCTCGCGGAGACCGAAGAAAAGCTGTCGGGCTTCGAGGATTGGCTTGCCGCCGCCAAGCCCTATCAGCTCGACTCGCGCCTGCTATCGCCGACCGAGACAGATGATCTGCTGGGTCAGGAAGGTCGGCGCTGGAAAGGCGCGCTCCACACGCCGAGCGACGGCCGGGCCGAGCCCACCAAGGCGGCGCCGGCGATGGCGCGGGCGGCCGAGCGGCTGGGCGCGCAGATCGTCACCGGCTGTGCGGTGCGGACGGTCGAGACGGCGGGCGGACGCGTCTCGGGCGTGGTGACGGAACGTGGGCCGGTCGCCTGCCGGAACGTGGTCTGCGCGGCGGGCGTCTGGTCCGGTCTGTTCGCCGGGAACCTGGGGATCGATCTGCCGCAACTGAAGGTGAAGGCCTCGGTGTTGCGCACCAAACCCGCGCCGCTCGTCACCGAATCCGGGGTCGCGTGCGCTGAGGTTGGGTTTCGCCGGCGTCAGGACGGCGGCTATACGATCGCCAGGGGCGGCGCCCACGTTTTCGACATCGTGCCCGATGTCCTGCGCCACTTCCGCGCCTTTCTCCCCGCCTATTGGGACAACCGCAAGAGTACCCGGCTGCGTCTGTCGTCGGCTTTCATGGAAGAGCTGCGACGGCCAAACCGGTGGGGCCCGGACGACCAGACCGCTTTCGAAGCGACGCGCGTCCTCGACCCGAGCCCGGAGATGTCAATCCTGAATGGCGCTCTGGAAAGCGCCCGGCGGCTGTTCCCGCAGCTCGCGGAAATCGAGATCGCCGAGACCTGGGCGGGGATGATCGACGTCACGCCCGACGCCTTGCCGGTTATGTGCGCCGCCGAAAGCCCGCAGGGGCTCATCATCGCGACGGGCTTTTCGGGCCACGGCTTTGGGATTGGCCCGGCGGCCGGCCTATTCCTGTCCGAGCTGATCCTGGACGGTCGCGCCAGGGTCGACCTGAGCCCCTTTCGCCTGTCGCGCTTTTCGGACGGCTCCAAGCTCAGGCCCTATCCGGGGTTGTAAGCGAGGGTCTGTGGGGTGATCGTTGGGGCCTAGCCATCGGGATTGAATTGTTGGACGCAACACTCATCGCCATGCACGCCGCCGTGTTCGCCGCCTCGCTGCTTCAGGCGGCAACGGGCATTGGTTTCGGCGTCATTGCCGGGCCGATCATACTGATCGTCATGAACAACCAGTCGGCGGTCCAGGTGACGATCCTCTTGAGCCTGCTCATCGCGGTCATATTGGTGCCTTCGCTCTATCGCCAGGTGCACAAAAAGGTTCTGGGCCGCTTGCTGCTCGGGACCGTGGTCGGCGTGCCGCTCGGCATCGTGGTTTTTCTGAATGTGAGTCTCGATGTCCTCATGCTGCTGGCGGCGCTGTCCGTTCTGTTCATGGCCCTGTCGGTCTCGGGCTTGCTCAGCCTGCCCCTGCGGAAAGGGCAAACGCCGCGGGGTGAGGTGCAGAACCTTGTGATCGGGATCCTCTCCGGGGTCATGAGCGCCAGTCTGGCCATGCCCGGCCCGGTGGTCGCGGCGCGCATGTCGTCCCTGGCGTTTCCCAAGGAAACGATACGTGCGACGATTCTCGTGATGTTCGTGTTTTCCTACAGTGCCGCCTTCGCCTTCCAAGTGGGACTGGTGGGGTTTGAGCTGGACACGACGGGGATCCTGACGGCAACCCTGCTGCCGGCCACGCTGATCGGCGTCCTGATCGGCCGGCTGCTGGTCGCACGGATCAGCGAACGCGCCTTTCGCCGGCTGATCGTCGGCGTGCTGGTGGCCACGTCCATCAGTCTGTTCGTCAAATCGTTCGAGAGTCTCTTCGCCAATGTCTGAACCGGAGCCTGCCATGTCTCGAGACCTGGGACGCCTGAGCACCTTGCCCAGGGCGCGCCTCGGCCATACCCCCACGTGGCTCGAAACGATGCCCAATCTGGAAGCCCGGATCGGCGGTGTCCGCCTTTATGTCAAGCGCGACGACTGCACGGGTCTGGCGCTCGGCGGCAACAAGGTGCGCCAGCTGGAGTTCTATATGGGAGAGGCCCAAGCGGACGGTGCCGACACGGTCTTGATCACCGGTGCGGTGCAGTCGAACTTCGTACGCCTGACCGCCGCGGCCGCACGCAAGCTCGGCATGGACTGCCACGTTCAGTTGGAGGAGCGGGTTCCGAATACCGATCCAGCCTATCGGAACTCGGGCAACGTTCTGCTCGACAGGATACTGGGCGCCACCATCCATTCCTATTCGGAAGGGGAGGACGAGGCGGGCGCGGACCGGCGGCTGGGCGAGATCGCGGCCGAGCTCGAGAGTCGCGGCCGGCGTCCCTATATCATTCACCTCGCGCCCGGCCACAAGCCCCTGGGCGCGCTCGGCTATGTGGTCGCGGCTCAGGAGATCTTGACCCAGATGACGGAGCAGGGACTGAGTTTCGACGAGATCGTGATCCCGTCGGGCAGCGGAAACACCCATGCCGGCATGCTGTTCGGGTTGCGGGCTCTCGGCTGTCCAGTCCAGGTGACCGGGATCTGCGTCCGGCGCGAGGCGGCGGCCCAACGTCCGCGCATTCGCTCGCGCTGCGAGGAGATCGCCGAGCTCCTGGGCGTTCGCTCGGCGGTTGGCGACGCGGATATCGTTCTGAACGACGCGTTTCTCGCGCCGGGCTACGGTCAGCTGAACGAGGCCACCGTGCGCGCCTTCGAGGTGGCCGCCGAGTGCGAAGGCCTGATCCTCGATCCGATCTACACCGGCAAGACGATGGCGGGCTTCCTCGACCGGGCGCGGACCGGCGGCGAGGGCCGCTCGCTGCTGTTCGTCCACACCGGCGGTACGCCCGCCACCTTCGGCTATGTGACGGCCTTGACCGAGGCGCTCACAAATACCAACGGTTCTTGATATTGACCCATTTCATGGGTGCAAACCGGCTCGTCCGGGCAGGCGCGGCGTGAAGCGACTTGCGGGGGATCGAGAGATGATTGACGGCTGGCGGGCATGGCCCCGCATCGTCGAACTTCACCCGACCCTGGCATTGGCGGTGGTTCTGGGCGGAACCACGCTGACGGTTGCGCTCACTCTGGTCGTGCCCGCGCCCGCACAGGCCGCCATCCTGGCATTGGGCCTCGTCGTTTTCATCCTGGGCTGGCCGCTTCTGGTTTCGCTCTATCTGGAAGGCGCGTTTGGCGACGTGACCGGCGTCGACAGGCCGCTCGTGACGACCTGCTATGCCGGCGCGCTGCTGTTGGTTCCGTCGGCCCTGGTGGTTGTCGAGATCCTCTCGGGCGCAGCCTGGACCTTGATCTTTTTGCTGGCTTGGTGCCTCGGGCTCTTCGCCGCCGGCTACGTGATGTGGGCGGCGTCGCGGGCGTTGACCTCCGCAGAGGAAGGCCGCCGCCTGCAGCCGGACCGCTATCTCCCGACCTTCCTCATGTGGCCGTTCCTGCCGGTGACCGTCTGGTTCATTCAGTCCAGGATACGGACACTCTTGGCCGAGGCCCACGAGAACGCTGCCGAGGACGAA
>JAZFZX010000292.1:0-3588 GCA_036444135.1 Kiloniellales bacterium
GCAGGCCGGAGTTTTGTTATTTCCACCGCTGGCGCCCCAACGATCTGGTGATGTGGGACAACCGGGTGCTGCTGCACCGGGCGATCGTGTACGACTACGCCCGCTACCGGCGCGTCCTCAGGCGCACCACGGTCGCCGGCGGCAGCCCCGTCATGGGGCCGTTCTGGCCCGAGGCCCGCGAGGCGGCCGGCGGCTGATCCCCAAACGCGTCATCGAATGGACCGCCGGGCCGGCGCTACGTCTTAGCGCGCTTGGCCGGGCGGCGGTTACGCATCGTGGTCCGGCTCGCGGCGGGTCTCGGGAAACAGCCAGATCCCGAAGATCATCATCGCGCCGAGGATCGGGATCACGAGTCCGCCCTTGACGCCGTATGCGTAGGCGGCGCCGGCGACCAGCGCAACGACGACCGAGATGATGAATTTCAGGTTCTTCGGCATCGCCTCAATGGGCGCCGATCGGATGCGCCGCCGCCTCGACCGGCGTTTTCGGCCGGCCGCGCAAGTTCTTTTTCAGATGCTTGGTATCGTAACCGTTGAAAAGATGGCCCAGCAACCCGCGGTCGAGGTCCGAGGTGCCGAACATCCAGTCGGAGATCGGGAAGGTCAGGTTCATGTTGACCTCCATCATCAGCCGCGAATGGTGGTGCGCGGTGTGATGGCGCCTGAGCGTGTTGACGAAGGGGCAGTAACGCACGAACCAGTTCTCGTCGACATGGCAGCTGAAATGCATGAACTCGTAAATCAAGTACATGCCGGTCGTCGTCGAGATCAACAGCCAGCCAACGTTGGGCGAGATCAGGTAGCCCAGGATCAGCGCCCCCGGCGTCGAAATCAGGATGAACACCACCAGCGCGTAAGGCGGGAAGAATGTCACCCGCCAGTCCTTCTGGTCGCGAAAGCGCATGTCGTCGTTCGAGAAGAACTGGTGATGGTTGAGGGTGTGGCGCACGTAGATCGGCCGAAGGCCGCGAGCGGTAATCGGCCGGTGCATGATGTGCGTGTGCAGGTACCACTCGAAGACGTTGCACAGCAGGCCGATCGCCGGAATCGTCAGCCACTCCCACCAGCGGACGTCCTGGATGTTCTGGACATACACGTACATCGCCGTCAGGCCGATCGCGTAGATCACCGCGACATGCAGGTAGCCGTGATACCAGCCGGCGATCCGCGATCGATACTCGTTGCGGAAATCCGCCTGTCTTTCGCTCATCATGGTTCGATCCTCCGTGCCCCTCGGCGCGCCGATGTCACGCGCCGCCCGCCAGGGCCTTGTCTATGTCCTCGCCCAACAGCTTCCACTCGTTGTCGAGATTCGCGACCACCTCGCGCATGAACCGCTCGCAGCATTCGACGGCCTTCGCGTCGTCGTCCAGATGGTCGGCCAGGATCGCCAGCGCGAGCTGCGAGGGCTCGTCGCCCTCGTAGGTCCACTCGAACCCCCAGGTCGTGAACCTTTTGAGGTCGTAGCGTTCCTCGAGCGGAGCGCCGTCGACCAGCACCTTCAGGCCGTCGATCGTCCGCGCCCCGGTGTAGGACTTCATTCTCTCGCTTCCCTGGCTCCAACGTCCGCGGCTTCCGCGTTGGGCCGCTGATTCGTCCGGGTCATTATAATTCCTGCCGGGCCGGCGTCAAAGCCGGTTCGTGCCATGCGCCGCGCCGCGATAGAGGATTTCGCGCACCGCGTCCGTCGCCTTGTCGTGGAAGGCGACGGCCTCGGCGTCGAAATCCGCCGCCGGCCTCGGCGTGTGGTGAAAATTGCCGAACTCATCGACGCCACGCACCAGCGCCGCGCTGTCCCACTCGCCGAGCTTCTGGCGCACCCTGGTCGGCATGAAGTGCATCGAGACGCCGATCCGCCGGTCGTCCGACGCGTTCGGCCCCGAGGCATGCGCGAGGCCATAGTTGTGGAACGACATCTCGCCCGTCGCGAGCGGCATGTGGACCGCCTTGGCCTCGTCGATACCGGCCGCGATTTCCTGGCCACGTGTCAGCATGTTGTCCTCGTGGTAGCGGTCCTCGTGCGACAAGACCTCGCCGATATGGGTACCCGGCATGACCCGCATGCAACCGCTCTCGACCGTCGCCGGCGACAGCGCGAGCCAGGCGCTGACCACGTCGTTGCTGTCGAGCCCCCAATAGCGCGTGTCCTGGTGCCACGAGACGAAGGTCGGCGAGCCGGCCTCCTTGATCCAGAAGATCGTGTTCCAGCAGAGGATGTCGGGGCCGATCAGATCCTCGATCGGGTCGAGCACGCGCGGGTCGCGGATCAGGTCGTCGAGCCACTTGAAGAGCAGGTGCGACTTGCTTCGCTGCGCCGGCTCGAGCGCGCCGCCCTGGGTCGCCTCGAAGGCCTCGAGACGGGCGCGCAGCTGCTCGGCCTCGCTCTCGGACAGAAGCGGGAAAGGAAAGTAATACCCGTCCCGGCGAATTTGCTCGATCGCGCTCTCGGACAACGCCTTGGCCATGGGTTCGCTCCTGGTTATCGCTCCTGGTTATCGCTCGCGGCCGTCGCAGGAGATGCTAGAACAGACGGCGGGCGAGGAAAAGACCGTCGTGAGACAGGCGTTCTCCGCGCCCGCCCTACGGCGGCCCGCGGGCAGAAAAAGCCGAGGCCGATGTCAGATCAAAGAATTTGCTCGCCGAATTTCTTTAGGGCGGCTTCCGAAAGCGTCAGGCCGAGGCCCGGTGCCTCGTTCAAGGTTAGCCAGCCATCGGCGATCTTAGGCGGATTTTCGAACAACTCCGCCTGCAGCGGATCACGTTCGGGATCGGTGAAAGATTCGACAATGCACCCCGCCGGACTGGAGGCGACGAGGTGGGCGTGGATGAAGCAGTCATGGTGAGGCGCCACCTGAACATGATTGAGCTCGCATAACGCCGCCAGTTTGCGCCCCTCGGTGAACCCGCCGAACATAGTGCAGTCGAATTGCAGGATCTGGATTGCCTGCTCTTCGAGCAGGGCCCGGCACCCGTAACTGGTGAGTTCGCTCTCACCTGCCGATAGAGGGATGCTTGTCCGCTGTGCCAGTAGCTTTAGTTCGCGGCGGTCATCGGCCCAATGCACCGGCTCTTCCAGCCAGCGCGGACGCAAGGGCTCCAGCGATTGGGCCCCCTCGATCGCAGTGGCGAGATTCCAGCCCCGATTAACGTCGATCATCAGGTCGTTGTCGTCTCCAATAACATCGCGCACGATCTGCAGGCGTTGTATGTCTTCAGCCAGCGGGGCTCCCCCGGCCTTCGCCTTGAACCCTCGGTGACCCTGGGCCTTCAGCCGCTCTATCTCCTCGCGCAGTTCGGCTAGATCCTTGCCGTCCCGGTAGTAGGCGCAGGTGACGTAACAGGGGACCCGGTCGCGATAGCCACCGAACAACCGGTAAAGGGGCATACCTGCGACCTTGCCCAGAATATCCCAGCAAGCGATGTCGACGGCGGCTGAGACGCGCACCAACGGCTCCCGCCCCCAGCCCTTCTCACTCGCCAAGCGTTGCCAGGTCAGGGAGAACAGGCTTTCGTACAACTGTTCGGGAGCCAGCGGATTCGAGCCGATAATCAGCTCGCCTATGCCGCTGCGGAAGACCTCGACGATCGG
>JAZFZX010000293.1:0-8277 GCA_036444135.1 Kiloniellales bacterium
GAATTGTAACGGTTGTTGCGTTCTGCGGAGATCTCGCGGCGTGCGTTCATGTCGCGGGCGTTGGCGTCGTTCCGATTTTCAACAACGACCTCTTGCCATGAGCACGAAAGTCCAACACGACGAGGCATTGGGGGGCGACGGGGACTTGGATGGCACCAAGGCCCTGGAACGCTGGTGGTTCGCCTAGAAAAATCGCGGGGGTCAGGAATAGGCAATGATTAAAATCCTCAAAATGATCGCCCAGCGCCTCGGGTTGGGCCTACTCACCCTTTGGGTCGTGTCGATGATCATCTTCCTGGGGGTCGAACTGTTGCCGGGCGACCTGGCCCAGGCGATTCTCGGCCAATCGGCCACCGAAGAAACGGTGGCCGCCTTCCGGCGCGAGCTCAAATTGGACCTGCCGCCGCACGAGCGCTACTTCGACTGGATCATCGGCATCCTGCAAGGAGACATGGGGAAATCGCTGGCCAACCAGCGCGAAATCTCCGAGCTGATCGGGGTGCGTCTATGGAACACCATGTTCCTGGCCGTCGTCGCCGCGATCGTCTCGGTGCCCCTGGCCGTGATGCTGGGAATCCTGGCGGCGCTGTACCGCAATTCCATTTACGACCGCGTGGTGAACGTGGTGACCTTGAGCTCGATCTCGTTCCCCGAGTTTTTCGTCGCTTACATTCTCATTCTCTTCCTGGCGGTGAAGCTGGGCTGGTTCCCCAGCATCTCCAACGTGAGCGAGGATCTGGGCCTCTGGGAGCGAATCTACCGGGTCTCCTTACCGGCCCTCACGCTGACGTTGGTGGTGGTGGCGCACATGATGCGCATGACCCGGGCCGCGATCATCAACCTGCTGGCCAGCCCGTACATCGAGATGGCCAATCTGAAAGGTTTGTCGCGATCGCGGATCATCGTGAAGCACGCGCTTCCCAACGCTTGGGCGCCGATCATCAACGTCATCGTGATCAACCTGGCCTACCTGGTGGTCGGCGTGGTGGTGGTCGAGGTGGTGTTCGTCTATCCGGGGCTGGGCCAGCTTCTGGTGGATTCCGTCTCGAAGCGTGACATGCCGGTGGTGCAAGCGAGCTCGATGATCTTCGCGGCGACCTACATCCTGCTCAATCTAACCGCGGACATTCTGTCGATTCTCACGAATCCGCGGCTGCTGCATCCGAAGTAAGGGGGCGGAGATGGAGTTCCAGTTGGTTCTGAAGGAGTTCTGGAGGGTGCTGAGAAAGGCCCCGCCGACGGCGTGGTTCGGGATGTTGGCGATCCTCTTCTATGCCTTCGTCGCGATCTTCGGACCGTTCTTGACCCCCTACGGCGAGTCGGAAGTGGTCGGCGCCGAGTACGAAGAGTGGGGCGTGAACTTCATCATGGGCACGGACAACCTTGGCCGCGACATGTTGACGCGCCTCGTTTACGGCGCGCGCAACACCATCGGCATAGCCTTCCTGACGACCGTGTTGACCTTCATGCTCGGCTCGATCACCGGTTTTATCGCCTCTACCCTGGGGGGCTGGATCGACCAGCTGTTGAGCCGGATCGTCGACATCCTGATGGCGGTGCCGAGCCTGATCTTCGCGCTGTTGATCCTGACCATCACAGGCACCTCGATCCCGGCCCTGATCATCGTGATCGCGGTTCTCGATTCGACCCGCGTCTTCCGCCTGGCACGGGCCGTATCCATGAACGTTGTGGTCATGGACTATGTCGAGGTCGCACGCCTCCGCGGCGAAGGCCTCTGGTGGATCATGAACCGCGAGGTGCTGCCCAATGCCGCGGCGCCGCTGGTGGCGGAGTTCGGACTCAGGTTCTGCTTCGTGTTTCTGTTCATCAGCGCGCTCAGCTTCCTTGGCCTCGGCATCCAACCGCCGTTGGCCGACTGGGGCAGCATGGTGCGCGACAACGCGACGCTGATCACCTTCGGCATCGCCACGCCGTTGCTGCCGGCCGCGGCCGTCGCCGTGCTGACGGTAGCCGTGAACTTCGTGGTGGACTGGTTCCTGTTCTTGACGAGCGGATTGCGGGAGGAGCACTGACATGACAAACGGCTCCAAGGGCGAGCTCTTGTTGGAGATGCGAGAGCTCCGGATCGAAGGCCAGGCCGACGAACAGTGGCACGAAATCGTGTGCGGCGTGGACGTCACTCTGCATCGCGGCGAGATCTTGGGCCTGATCGGCGAATCGGGCGCCGGCAAATCGACCATCGGCATCGCGAGCATGGGCTACGCCAAGCCCGGCTGCCGGATCAGCGGCGGCACGATCATGTTCGACGGGATGGATCTGCGGTCGGCCTCGGACTCGCAGCTGCGCAAGCTGCGGGGTTCGCGCATCGCCTATGTCGCGCAAAGCGCGGCCGCCTCGTTCAATCCAGCACACAGGCTGATCGACCAGTATTGCGAGATGCCGGTGCAGCACGGCGTGAAGCCGCGTGCGGACGCCGAGGCGGAAGCCAAGGACCTGTACAGACGGCTGCGCCTGCCGGACCCGGACAACATCGGCTTCCGCTATCCGCACCAGGTCTCCGGCGGCCAGCTGCAGCGGGCCATGACCGCCATGGCCATGTCCTGCCAGCCGGATCTCATCATTTTCGACGAACCGACGACGGCGCTCGATGTCACCACCCAGATCGAGGTGCTGGCGGCCATCAAGGACGTGGTGCAACAGTTCAACACGGCGGCGATTTACATCACCCACGACTTGGCGGTCGTGGCCCAGATGGCCGACCGCATCATGGTCCTGCGTCTCGGAGACATGATCGAGGAAGATAGCGCCCGCGAGTTGATCGCCAACCCGAAGAAGGAGTACACCCAAGCCCTCCTTGCCGTGCGCACCTTCCGCAAAGAGTTCGAAGAGGCCGCCGACGAGGACCCGGTGCTCAAGGTGGAGAACGTGTCGGCCAGCTACGGCGGCGACATCTTGGTGCTGAAGAACATCGACCTGGAGATTCACAAGGCGCGGACCGTGGCGGTGGTGGGCGAATCCGGCAGCGGCAAGAGCACGCTCGCGCGCGCCATCACGGGCCTGTTGCCGCCCTTGGAAGGCCGCGTGACCTACCACGGCGAGGAACTTCCGCGGGCGCTCAAGCAGCGAAACAAGGACCAGCTCAGACGCCTGCAGATGATCTATCAATTGCCGGACACGGCGCTCAATCCGCGCCAGCGCATCCGGGACATCATCGGCCGCCCGGTCGAGTTCTATCTTGGCACGAAGGGCAAGGAGAAGACCCAAAGGGTGCGCGATCTCCTGGAGATGATCGAGCTCGACCCCGACCAATTCATGAACCGTTTCCCGGGCGAGCTGTCGGGCGGACAGAAACAGCGGATCTGCATCGCCCGGGCGCTCGCCGCGGAGCCGGAGCTCATCATCTGCGACGAGCCGACCTCGGCGCTCGACCAGCTGGTGGCGGAGGAGATCCTGAAACTTCTGCAGCGCCTGCAGAACGAGCTCCACATCTCTTACATGTTCATCACCCACGACTTGGCGACGGTGAAGGCGATCGCCGACGAGATCGTGGTGATGCTGCTGGGCGAGATCGTGGAGCAAGGCCTCAAGGACGACGTGCTCACGCCGCCGCACCATGAATACACCGACCTGCTGCTCTCCTCGGTGCCGGAGATGGATCCCGACTGGCTCGACAACCTCTTGCGGAAGCGCGCAGAGCGGAAGGCCAAAGGCGAGAAGATGATGGAGTCGATGGACAACTGACCGAACGCCGGCCCCCATCGCTCCGCGAGCCATGAACTCCCCGTGAACGTGTTCGCGCGCCGTGAATCAGGCGCGCTGGGCCTATCGCCGTGGCCGAACCCTTGCTGGCCAGCGCCCTGGCCATCGAGGAACGCGCCTTTTGCCGCGATAGTCCGTGGGTCGCCCAGACGCTGCAGACCTACGCGCTGGTCCTGCGCTATACCGACCGTGTGGCGGAGGCCGACCAGCTCGACGCCCGCGCCCAAGCAATCCTGGATCGAACGGCAGGAACCAGCTGAGACAAGGACGGCGGCGGCTAGGCGCGCGATCGTGGCGGGCTGGCGGTGATCTTGCCGCCCCGCGCCTCCCAGCGCGTGATGTAGAAGCCGGTCAGGCTGACCATGGCCGCTCCGATCCAGACCGGCGCGTCGGGCTGTTCCTTCCAGATGACCCAACCGAGCAGCGCGCCCCAGACCAGGGCCGTATAGTCGAACGGGGCCAAGACGGACACTGGCGCGTGACGGTAGGCGAAGACGATCAGGTAAGCCGCAATGCCGCCCACGATGCCGATCATAACGAACAGCCCCATGTCCTCGCCCGCGGGGGGGCGCCACACGCTCGCCAGGAACGGCAGACTCAAAGCGCCGGCGAACAGCGTGCTGTAGGTCACCATGCAGACCGTGCTCTCGGTGCGCGTCATGCGGCGCGTGAGCAGCACCAGCAGCGAAAAGGAAAACGCCGAGCCCACGACAAGCAGGGCCTCGGGATGAAACGCCGCCGTGCCCGGCCGCACCATGATGAGCGCGCCGAGGAACCCAACGATGACCGCCGTCCAGCGCCGCGGCCCGACGGTCTCACCCAGGACCGGGGCGGCCAGGGCCGTCACGAACAGCGGCGCGGTAAAGGAAACCGCAATGACCTCGGCCAGCGGCAGGCTTTGCAATGCTTCGAAGAACAGCAGCAGGGCTACGAACAGGAGCCCGGCGCGCAGAGCATGCGTCGCCGGCCGCCGGGTCCGCAACACCGGCAGGCCGCCGCTGCGCCACACGAACACCGCCACGGGCAACAGCCCGAACAGGTAGCGAAAGAACAGGATCTGGACGGCCGGGTAGTCCTGCCCCAACCACTTGGCCAAGGCGTCGACGATCGCGAAGCAGAACACCGCGCTCAGGCTGCTGGCAATGCCGAGACCCACCCGGTCGGTATGGAGCGCCGTGGACAAGGGAGGGTTCCTTCATAGCTGCGCCTTGGCGGCGGTCATCGAGAGCGGGGCCCCCTACCCGCTAACCCATTCTCGTGCGCTTGCCAATGGCCGATGTCGAGGCGCCAGTGCCGACGCCGCCCGGCCTTCCCAATGGCCGCGGATTCCATTTCTGGGCAAGCGTGCGCTAGGCTATCTTCGAAACATAAAACTCGAGGCCGCGGCGCGGAATCCGCCCGCCGCTCATCAAGGTGCGCCATGCGTCTTGCGCGGAATATCCTGCTGTCGATCGCCGCCGTCCTGGTCCTGGGCGTGGGGGGCGCGGTCGTCTTCCTGATGACCGCCGGCGACGACTTCTATCGCGGGGTCATGCGCGACCTGATCGAGGGCCAGATCGACCGCAAGATCCGCGTGGACGGCAGCTTCTCCTTCGATGTCGGATTGCGGCCGGCCCTGATCGTCACCGATCTATGGATCGAGAACGCACCCTGGGCCGAAACGCGCGAGATGGTCCGGGTCGATCGCGCCGAAATCCAGGTCGCGCTCACGCCGTTGCTGTCCGGCATCCTTCTGGTGCCGCGGCTGGTTCTGGAGGGCGTGCGGCTCGACCTGGAGAGAGGACCGCAGGGCCAAGGCAATTGGGAGGTCGCAGAGGCCGGCGGTGGCCGGCGGCCCGGACAGAGATCGCAGGGCGCTTTCTACCCGTTGTTCGAATTCATCTCGCTCAAGGACGTGACCATTACTTACAGAGAGAGCGCCGGCGGCTGGACAACGACGATCTTTCTCGAGTCCCTGCAGAAGCATAAGGCAGACGAGGGCGGCGATATTCCGATCGAAGGCAGGGGCCACGTCAACGACAACGATTTCGAGATCGCCGGGCGTCTCGGAACCCTCGAGGAGGCTCTGGCGGCGACGGCGCCCTTTCCGCTCGAACTGTCGCTGAAGATGCCCGGCTTCGCGGCGGTGCTCAGCGGAACGGCCGCGAGCCTGCCCCATGGAAGTGGCCTCGATTTTGCCCTGTCGGTGCAATCGCCGTCGGTGGGCGAGCTTCTCGAGGTCTGG
The DNA here is from genome assembly GCA_036444135.1 of Kiloniellales bacterium. Lineage (GTDB taxonomy): Bacteria > Pseudomonadota > Alphaproteobacteria > Kiloniellales > JAKSDN01 > JAZFZX01. Next base: position 5,945 of record JAZFZX010000293.1, read on the forward strand.
GGCCTCGAGCGAACGGCCGAAGGTCGGGCGGACGCGACGGCCCGGCTGTCGGGCGACCTGGAGTCGCTCGCCCTCACCGACCTGAATCTCGACGTCGCCTTACGATCCGGCATCCGGCTTCACGCCGAGGGATCGCTGGCCAACCTGATCGCCGGCACCGGCCTCGACATGCGCATATCCGGGGGTATCGGCCCGCAAGCCAGATTAATCCAGCGCCTGCCCGCCTTTCTCCGGGAATTCGAGACCTTGGATTTCGGCGGCCGCTTGGCCGGCGGTCTCGACCGCCCGGCCCTTGAGGATTTCCAGGCCAGCCTGACACACGCCTCCGGCGCACGGCTGGGCTTGAAAGGCAGCTTGTCCCTCGATCTGTCGGCAGACCGCGCCACGGTCACGAACCTTCGGGCCTCGACCTCGCTGTCCCTGCCGGATCCATCCCTGCTGGAGGCGGCGCTGGAAACGGACTTGCCCGCGTTCGGCGCCCTGCAGGCCGATGCGACCTTCGCTTGGGATGGAGGCCAGCTACTGATCGAGGCGGCGGAGGCGCACGTGACATCCTTGGCCGGGCTCCGGCTTACCGCGGCGGGGGCCGTCGGCGGGCTGGCCGCATCCGGGGAGGTCGAATTTGTACCGGCCCCTCAGGTGGATCTATCGGCCGAAATGGACGAGACCGGGCCCCTGGCGTCGCTGTTCGATGCCGACCTGCCGGAGCTTGGCCCGGTTCAGGCATCGGCGCGGCTTTCCGGCGCCGATGGCGTCTACCGCCTCGAGGACGTGCGGCTCATGCTGGGCACGAAGGACGCTATCTGGCTCGAGGCCGAGGGCGTGCTGGGGCCGATCCGGCCGGACCAGGCCGTGCCCTTGGAGAAGGTTGCCGCCACGGCGCGTTTCGGATGGCCGTCGAGCGCGGCGCTCTCCCAACTGCTCGGTGGAAAGGCCATCCCCGACCTGGGCGCGGCGAACGGCCGCTTTGTACTCGAAGGACCGCCGGAGGCATTGCGTGTGACCGAAGCGCATCTCGAAACCACGCGCTCCGATGGCCTAACAGGCACGGCCGAGGGCGGGATCGCGTCGCTCACGCTGCTCCCCGAGTTCGCGATCAAGGGCCTCGAATTCGACATAGAGGCGCGCTCCGAGACCACCGAGGCCGTGGCCCAGCTCGCCGGGCAAGAGCTGCCTGAGCTGGGCGCCGTGCGCGCGCGCGCGCGGCTGAGTAGCCAGGACGGGCGTTTCCCGCTCACCGGGATCGTTGCCTCCGCCGGTCCGCAAGACCGGCCGCTGCTTCAAGTCGCCGGAGAGATCGAGGATGCGGTCTCGCTCACGGGCACCCGCCTGACGGGTGAGTTCGAAACGCAGACGGCACGGCTTCTGGACTTCCTCGAACCGGACGCCGCGCTAGCGCTCGGCCGGCTGGACGGCAGTTTCACGCTGTCCGATGCCGACGGCAGCCTGGGGATCGAAGACTTGACGATCGCTGTGACCGGCAGTGACCTTCTCAGCCTCTCGATGGAAGGTGTGTTTGACGATCTCGCGAACAGGGACACGCTTGGCTTCCAGGCGTCCCTGAAGGTGCCGGATCCGGCCGCCTTGGGCCGAGTGTTCGGGCTCGAAGGGCTCAACCTCGCACCCCTCGACTTCGAGGGCCGTCTTGCGGGAAGTGACGAGCAATTCGAGGCCGACGGTGACGCCCGAATTGGGAATACGTCCGTCTCGGCGACGATAACCGGGTCGTTCGCGGCAAAACGGCCGGCGCTTCGCGCCAAGCTCTATACGCCGCTGTTCCATCTTGCCGATTTCGGACTCGACCCCGAGGCGGAGGCCCCGCAGGCCGGCGACGAGCAGACCGCCACGGACAAACCTGCAAATGGCGCGCCGCTGTTCGATGAGACCCCCCTGCCCTTCGAGGCGCTATTCGAGATCGACCTGGATCTCGAGCTGGAGTTGGACGAGATCGAGGGCGTCAGCTTCGATGCTGACAAGGCGGAAGTTCACCTGGTCCTCGACGACGGTTTGCTCACCGTCGACGTGCTGCGGTTCAAATTCGTCGGCGGCTATGTGGAAATGAGCGGCGTCGCCGACGCGCGCCAGGCCGAACCGGAGCTGAGCATCGAGATCGAGATCGACGAGCTCGACCTAGGCGACCTATTCGGACAGATGGCAACCGAGGTCCCCCTGGACGGGGAATTGGACCTGATCGTCAATGTGGAAGCCAGCGGGCACACGCCGCGGGCCCTGGCATCCTCGCTCACAGGTGATTTTTTGATCGCAATGGAGCGGGGCCACATCCGCTCGCGCTTGTTCGCGTTCACGGCGCTCGATCTGGGCAGCTGGATGTT
>JAZFZX010000294.1:0-6453 GCA_036444135.1 Kiloniellales bacterium
GCGCGTGTGACATAGGCGGGTTCGGCGCTCAGCCGGCCGGCGAAGTCCCGCACGTTGGCGACGCCGACAGAGTTGGGGAAGTACGAGAACATGGGCGCGTCGTTGGGCGAATCTCCGACGAACAGCACGGTGTCACGATCGGCATCGGCATCGACGTTGTGACACTCGCAGAGCATACGTCGAGTCATGGAGAGCTTGTCGTATTCACCGAACCAGCCGTTGACGTGGATCGAGCTCACCTTCGCGGTGGCGCCGACTTCCTCGAACCGGGCGACGATGCGCTCCACCTCCGCCGGCGGCAAACGGGGAACGTCCTCGCAGTAGTCGATAGCCAGGTCGGCCTCGCGGTAGTGCTGATCGCTCGCCACCGCACTGCCCGGGACCTCGCGCAAGATGCGCGCCTTCACGGCCTCGAGGCGGTGGCGGTCGGTGGCGCGTTCTTCGGCGCTCATCCAATAGGCGCGGATCATACGCTTGGCCGCCGGGTCATAGCGGAAATAGAAGGCTCCGTTTTCGCCAACGACGCCGTCGACGGGCCACATTCGCGCGATGTGATCGCACCAGCCCGCCGGACGCCCGGTGATTGGAAGCACCACCAGTCCCGCCCGGTGCAGCCGTTCCATTGCGGAGAAACTGGCGGCCAGAAGGCGGCCGTCGGTCGTCAGGGTATCGTCGATGTCACACATGACGAAACCGATGCGGCGGCGCCGCTCGGCCGAAAGGGAGTCCAGCGGGGCCATGCCTCTGGTCATGGTTCGAAGCCATCGTCGAAACGGCCGGAATCGGCGGCCAGGTCGAGAAACGTAAAACGGTCGCGGATCTCGCGCGCATGAATGACGGCATCGCGGTAGAAACTTCCCGGCAAGGCCAGGTCCGCGGCGGCGGTCGGTGCGCCGACTTTACGCAGAGTCTCGCGCAGGCGCCCGGCGGGCACGGCGACCTCCGAGATCTCTTCCGCAATCGCCGACCACTCGGCCGCCAAACGCTCGTTCAAGCCGTCGGCGGCCCCGTCAGCGAGGCGCTTCTTGACGAATTCGCGCCAGCACGACGGCCCGGTCTCGGGGCCGAAGCGGCGGTCGAAATCCGACGCGCTCGGGCGTGGTGCGCGCAGGATCGGGGCCGGGCCCGCCAGCATGTCTTCCTGCAGGCGCGCCATGGTCAGCGTCGCCACGGCGACCTGCTCGCCATGGAAGGACTCCGGCCACGCCGGGTCGGCCAGCATCTCGATATAGTGGGCGATCAAGTGTTCACCCTGGCTTGCCGGATCGCTGCCGCCGCAGATCGTCATCCCGAACCCCGACAGCACCAAAGTACGCGCCAGCCGCTCCATGCTATCGAGATCGCCGCGCAGCAAACCTTGCGGCTCGGCGAACAGCGGCGCCTCGTCCTCGGCCAGCAGCGCGAAGGGTGCGCGGCGGTAGGGACGGTCGAGCAGCCGGTGGGCGAGCAGCCAGTCCGCCTGGGCGGTCGGCCGGCAGAGGCTGTCGCCGAGACCGGAGCGGATCATGCGTGGCGGGGCCTTTGCGAAGACTTCGAGATCGATGAACACGCCTGCCGCACCTTGCGCCTGCAAGGACTTCTTGTGGCCGTGCTCGGTGATCGCCGCGTTGACCGAAGTGTAGCCGTTCATCGACGGCGCGCTGGCGAAGACGGCATAGGGCTTGCCTGCCTGGGCGCCCGCGTATTTGCAGAGGTCGTTGATCGTTCCCGAGCCGACCGCGATCAAAGCGTCCGCCGTTTGCACGGCCTCTGCGATCTTGGCCGCGATATCGCTGTCGGCGTGGGGGCGGTCCGGAAGCACCACGGTCTCCAGCTTTGCGATGGACTCCACCGCCCGTTCCACCCGTTCGCCCAGCACGCTTCGGGTCGTCGGATCGCTGACGACGGCCAGATGGGTGCCGAGGTCGAGCTGGCGGATCAATTCGGCTTCCATGCCCGCCAGGTTTCGTTCGATGACCACCGATTTGGTTGGCACGGAGAGCGGTGCGCCGCCATCGGTGTCGGCGAGCCTGCCGTCCAACAGTTGCTGCAGCGTGTCGCTCATGCCATGGGGTCCCTGGCTTGTCCGCCCGTCCGGCCAGCGTTCTGTGAGGCCCGGCGAGTCACGATGAGGCGAGGCGTGGTCGTGCGCCGGCGGGGATCGCATCCGCGCCCCTACGTGCGCGCCAGCTTCTCGCGGACCGCGGCGTCGAAAAACCGAGACCGTCCGCGCGGGCCGGCCACTTTGTCGACGGTGGCCAGCAACACTTCGTCCATGGTGAGGGTCACCGGCACGGCCTTGCCCCGCACCTCCGGTGCGGGCACCAGCACGGCCACCGCGTCTGCGAATTCGGGGTCAGCCATCGCCGCCTCGAGGTTGCTGGGCGCGGGAACCGGATCGCCGGCGGCGGCCAGTTCCTCCAAGTGCCCGGCCAGCGCCTCGCGGGCGAAGGCCAGCGCCTCGTCCATGTCCCGGCCCGCCGTGGCGCAGCCAGGCAGGTCGGGGAATTCGACGCTGAAGTCGCTGTCGTCCGCCTTGCGGATAAACGCAATGTAGTTGCTCATCATCAGCTCCTGTCCGCCTGGGCCGGACTTGTCCGGCGATCTACTTGGGTACTGGCAGGCCCGCCGCCTTGTAGATCCCCGCGACCGTCTTGGGGTGCATCTTCCGTTTCGGATGCGGGACCGTGATCAGACCAGGCTTTTCCGGATGGCGCAGCATGTGATGCGAGCCCTTGATCCGGGCCACCTGCCATCCGTCGGCCTTCAGGTCCTTCAAGATCTCGCGGCTGTTCAGGCTCTTCATCGCTCGTTCTGTTCAATATGTATAATATACGTATATTGGATCGTGAGGCCAAGGGAAAATACGTATTTTGTACGTATTGTTTGAGGCGCCGCATCCAGTGGCGGCGGACTCTCGCTCCGGGTGACCACGCCGGATCCGTCGAGTGGGCGAGAGGCATGACCATTCCCTTTACCGATCTTCCGCTGTTCCACCACGCCGCGCCCCTGACCGTCAGGTGCTCGTCGCAGATCACGGCCTTCAGGCTTTGGGTGCCGACATCGACGCCGGCGAACGTACGGACCCGCGTGTGAGGCCCGGCTAGCGCAGGCAGTCCAGCACGGCCTGCACCTGGGCGGCAAGACCGTCGCGGCCCGGTGCGAACACCTCTTCGAATACGGCCGTGCCGATGGTGAAGCCGTCGGCTCCCGCATTCTCCAGCCGTCTGACCTGATCCGGATCGGCGATGCCGCCGGCCGCGATCAGTTCGCCCTCGGGCAATGCCCCGCGGGCCGCTTTGACCAAGTCGATGGGATCGGCATCGGTCGCCCGATAGGCCAGCAGATCGACACCATCGGCCCCCTGCGTCATGAAATCGCGGCAGTGGCGGGCGATATCTTCGGTGTTGCCCTTGAGCCGGGTCGGGTGATCCACCGGATAGCCGGGAAACGGAAAATAGGCGATCCCGGTGCCCGATAGAACGGGTTCGATCGCGCCGATCTCGGTGCCGCCGAGAAGCCGGTCGACACCCAGCTCGGCGGCGACGTGGGCCGATTGCAGGCAGGCCTCCGGTGTTCCGCTGACGACTTCCATGTAGCTGGTGATGCCGGCGCCGCGAATCGTTTGGTTCAACTCTGCAAGGACTTCATTCGGGACGCCCATGTCCTTGAACCCGATGTGCTGAAGGCCCAGCGGTAGAACTTCTTGCAACACTTCCAGACAATTGGGGACGGTTTTGTCGCTGTGGGTCAACATGAAGATGAAGTACATTGGCGTCCCCATGCGATACCGCACTCGCGGTATTTCCACGCCACAGGTTTTTGTGATTACCACAATAAATATTGTGAGTCCAACATGATGGATGGGTGCCTTATCCGCGCGTAACATGGGTGGCGTGCACTTTGCTGCTGTTTCGAGATGATCAAAGAGGCAATGCCGCCCCTTGATGGAACAAGGGGTGCATCATACCGACATAGCCGCAGGGCAACCTGCGGGCATTGACCCGCGCCGCCGCCGTTGCGCTCGGCGCACTCGCCCTTACGACGGCTGAACCGACGCTCAGGCTTGGACGCTCGAGGCGGCGGCGGTGCCTTACAAGGGTACGACGGTTCGAACCATAGGCGACGCGTTGCCGCCGCTGGAAGCGCTGGCGAAATTGAAACATAATCTGGCTGGTCTGGTTCTAATTCAGCTTCCAGGGCACAACCGCTGGATCGCCGGGCGATAAAACGCCCCGGATCGCCTGGGCAATCTAGACATGCAAGGCGGCTTGCGATGCCCTACCCTTGGCGCCCGAATGCGCCCTTCCGCGAGCGGTCCGCGGCCCGCAAGCGAGGATGTAACCGTAACGAGCTCATGATCCCGAACGTCGTGAAATTGGCCGGCGATGTTTGCAGCGGCGGGGCGTTTTCAGAGGTCCGACGCTGTGCGGATCCTGTTCGGCATGCTCGTCTGCGAAGGGGTCTCGGGCGATGACCGCGCAGCCCTATTGCCTGTTGGGACCCGACGACGGTCATCCGGTGGAAATGCATCGTGCAGAGGGGGGCTCACCCTTCGTTCTCACATGCGAGCACGCCGGCCGTGAGATTCCGCGGCGGCTCGGCGATCTGGGCGTGGAGAAATCCGAGCTCCGGCGTCACATCGCCTGGGACATCGGCGCCGCGGAGGTGGCGCGCGGCCTCTCGGCCCGTCTCGACGCGATCCTGATTCTGCAGACCTACTCGCGCCTGGTCATCGACTGCAATCGGACGATCGACAGTCATGACTCGATACCGACCGTGAGCGAGCATACGGAGATCCCGGGCAACCGGAATCTGCACCCCGACGAAGCTGCCGCGCGCGTAGACGAGGTCTTCCGGCCCTATCACGACAGCATCGCGCGCGCGCTCGACGACCGGCGGGACAACGGCCGGGAGAGCGTCCTGGTCGCGCTCCACAGCTTCACGCCGGTTTACAAGGGCGCGGCGCGGCCGTGGCATGTCGGCCTGCTCTACAACCGCGATGACCGCCTCGCTCATATCCTGATGGATCTAATGAACGGGGAGCGCGGCCTGTGCCTCGGCGACAACGAGCCCTACGCGATCAGCGATGAAACCGACTACACCGTCCCGATTCACGGCGAACGCCGCGGCATCCTCCACATCGAATTCGAGATCCGTCAGGATTTGGTGGAATCGGAGGCCGGCCAGCGCGAGTGGGCGGAACGTTTGGAGGATTGGCTGACGGGCAGCTTGCACCGCTTGGGTCCATTCGTCGTGGATCGCGGGTGAAAACTCCGGCTGGGCCCGCGTGTGGTCTCACGCCCAGATGTCCGGTCGCCATGAGATGCTCATGGTGACCAAGGCGGGCGGGTTCGGAAGCGAGGCGTCGCTGGCCAAATTGGTCGAAAGGATCAGGTCCTATGGGCGAGATTGAACATCCCGTCGCGGTCACCATGGGCGATGCGGCGGGCATCGGCCCCGAGATCGTCGCGAAGACGTTCGCCGACCCGGATTTCTCCGTACCGGCCATCGTGATCGGGGACCTTGGGGTGTTGTCGCGGGCGGCCGCGCTGCTCGACGCCTCGATCGAGGTTCGGCGGATCGAGCGGCCAAGCGATGCGCGGGGCGGGCGGGGCGGTATCGACGTGGTGGCGGCGTCGGAACTGCCCGCCGATCTGCCGCTCGGCAAGGTCGATGCGCGCGCCGGCGCCGCCGCATTCAGCTATATCGAGCGCGCCGTGGAGCTTGCCTTGGCCGGAGAGGTCAGCGCCATCGCGACGGCGCCGATTCACAAGGAGGCCCTCAAGGCGGCTGGCATTCCTTACCCCGGGCATACCGAGATGCTGGCCGACCTCACCGATACGGCGGACTATGCGATGATGCTGTTCAACAACGAACTGCGCATCATTCTGGTCACGATCCACGTGGCGCTCCGCGAGGCGATCGACAGCCTATCGGTGGAACGGGAGCTGAAGACCATTCGCCTTGCCGCCGGTGCCACGCGCCGGCTGGGCATCGCGCAGCCCCGCGTCGCCGTCGCCGGGGTGAACCCGCATGCCGGCGAGGGTGGGTTGTTCGGCCAGGAGGACCTGGACATCATCGCCCCGGCGATCGAGGCAGCCCGTGCCGAGGGGATCGACGCCAGCGGGCCCTGGCCGGGCGACACGGTGTTCATGCAGGCCCGGCAAGGCCGCTTCGACATCGTCGTCGCCCAGTACCACGACCAAGGGTTGATCCCGGTCAAATACCTCGGCATCGATCAGGGCGTGAACGTGACCGTGGGACTGCCGTTCATTCGGACCAGCGTGGACCACGGCACGGCGTTCGATATCGCCGGGCGCGGAACGGCGAACCACACGAGCCTGAGGATTGCGATCGAACAGGCCGCCGCGATGAGCCTGGCCGTGCCGTGATCCGACGGGCTGCCAAACCCGCCTATCATGAAGGTTGGCCGGGAGGGGAGGAAAGCAGGCTCACACGGGAACGATGACA
>JAZFZX010000295.1:0-2671 GCA_036444135.1 Kiloniellales bacterium
CGAGCGCCCGCGCCAGGTGGTCGAGCTCCGCCTCCATGAGCCGCCCCGCCGCCGCGGGCAGGCGCTGCGGCAGGCCCGCGACCGAGGCGTGCACCCGGTGAGCCGCCGAAAAGGCATCGTTGACGTAGAGATCGCCGAGCGCAGCCAGTGCGTCGGCGAAGGCGGGGTCGTTCGCCTCCTCGCCGGCGTGGAAGCGCAGGTTCTCCAGCAGCAGGACCCCGCCCTTGGGCAGCGCCGCCACCGCCGCAGCCGCCTGGGGCCCAACACAGTCCTTGGCGAAGCCCACCGCAGGGCCGTCGAGCGCCGCCGACAGGGGCGCCACCAACGGCGCCAGGGACATCTCGGGGACGCACGCGCCCTTGGGCCGCCCGAAGTGGGACAGCAGGATGACCCGGGCGCCGCGCGCGCGCAGCTCGCCGATGGTCGGCAGGAGGCGCGCGATACGGGTGGCGTCGCTCACCTGCCCGTCCTTCATCGGCACGTTGAGGTCGACCCGCAGCAAGACGCGCTTTCCCTCGACCGCGAGGTCGTCGATCGTCCTGAATCGGCTCATGTCACGTCCATGCGTGCCGGCGGTCAGAGGAACACCGCGGATGCCTCACATGGTCGGCAGCACGAATTCCGCGCCCGAGCGGATGCCGGTCGGCCAGCGCACCGTCATGGTCTTGAGCTTGGTATAGAAGCGCACGCCTTCCGGCCCGTGCATGTGGTGGTCGCCGAACAGCGAGCGCTTCCAGCCGCCGAAGCTGTGGAAGGCCATGGGTACGGGAATCGGCACGTTGATCCCGACCATGCCGATCTTGGTGGCATTGGCAAAGTGCCGGGCGGAATCGCCGTCGCGGGTGAAGATGGCGGTGCCGTTGCCGTATTCGTGGTCGTTGACCATCTGGAGCGCGGCGCCGTAATCGGGCGCCCGCACCACCGAGAGCACCGGCCCGAAGATCTCGTTCTTGTAGATCTCCATTTCGGTGGTGACGTTGTCGAAGATCGAACCGCCCATGAAATAGCCGTTCTCGTAGCCCTGCAAACGCAGGTCCCGGCCGTCGAGCACCAGATCGGCGCCCTCGCGCACGCCCTGGTCGATGTAACCCATCACCTTGTCGAAATGCTCCCTGGTGTTCAGCGGGCCCATCTCGGTATCCGGGTCATTGCCGGGTCCCACCTTGAGGCTGCGGACGCGGGGCAAGAGCTTGTCGATCAACGTGTCGGCCACCTGATCGCCGACCGCGACGGCCACGGAGATCGCCATGCAGCGCTCGCCGGCCGAGCCATAGGCCGCGCCCATGATGGCGTCGGTCGCCTGGTCCATGTCGGCATCGGGCATGACGACCATGTGGTTCTTGGCGCCGCCCAGGGCCTGGACGCGCTTATTGTGGGCACAGCCGGTGTGATAGATGTACTCGGCCGTCGCCGTGGCGCCGACGAAGCTCACCGCCTGGATGTCCGGATGCGAGAGGATGGCGTTCACCGCCACCTTGTCGCCCTGGATGACGTTGAACACGCCGTCCGGCAGGCCAGCCTGCTTGTAGTAGTCCGCCAGGCGCAGGGCGAAAGAGGGGTCCTTCTCCGACGGCTTGAGGATGAATGTGTTGCCGCAGGCGATCGCCATCGGCGACATCCACAAGGGGATCATCGCCGGGAAATTGAACGGCGTGATTCCCGCGACCACGCCGAGCGGCTGGCGTATCGAATGGCTGTCGACGCCGGTGCCCACGTCCTCGGAGAACTCGCCCTTGAGGAGATGCGGAATGCCGCAGGCGAACTCCACCACCTCGATGCCGCGGGTGATCGAGCCCTTTGCGTCCGGTACGGTCTTGCCGTGCTCCTCGGAGAGCACCGCCGCCAGCTCGTCGATATTGCGTTCCAGCAGATCCTTCAGGCGGAACAGCACCCGTGCGCGACGCAGCGGCGGTGTCGCCGCCCAGGCGGGAAAGGCCGCCTTGGCCACCGCCACGGCGGCCGCGACCTCCTCCTCGCTGGCGAAGGCAACCTGGCGGATCACCTCGCCCAGCGCCGGATTGTACACGTCCCCGTGTCGGCCGCTGGTTCCTTCGGTCACCTGGCCGCCGATATGATGATTGATTGTCTCGGTCATGATCCCCTCGTCCACCTCCACAAGAGATGATCTGGCTCAAAACTATACCTTGACCAGGCACCCCTCAAGGTACGCTGTAGCGGCGTGGGCGCGGAGATCGTGTGACACGGCCGGGCGCAAACCATGAGCGATCTCCAGAGAACGATCCGCGAGACCCTGAGGCAGATCGCCAGCCAGGGAGAGACGATCACCTACCGGGATCTGGCGGCCCGGGCGGAGGTGCCGCCGCCGCATACCATTCACACGCTCACCCTGCTGCTCGAGGACCTGGTGCGCGAGGACCACGCCGCCGGCCGGCCCCTGCTGGCGGCCGTCGCGGTCAGCCGTGCGCAGGCCGGCGTTCCGGGGGCCGGGTTCTTCCAGCTCTTGAGCGAGCTCGGCCGCTACGGGGGCCCGGACCGCGGAGCGGAGGCCGCAGCGGTCCACGCCGCCGAGTTGCAGGCGGCCTGGGCCTATTGGGGCCGGTCCCACGGCGGCGGCTGAGCCGGCGGATGTCCATTCCAACCTCACCAGGAGTGGTTCAAATCACTTTATTTCGATAGACTTACGTGTGAATCTTAAGATGATGGCCCGTGG
>JAZFZX010000296.1:0-2916 GCA_036444135.1 Kiloniellales bacterium
GCGGTGATCGACGAGATGTCGTTCACGTCGCGCTTGGGCGTGATCTCCACGATGTCCATGCCGGCCACCCGGCCTTTGCCCACGAGGCCGTGGATCAGTTTGCATGCCTGGTGATAGGTGACGCCGCCCGGCGCCGGCGCGGCCACTGCGGGCATGACCGCCGGATCCATCCCGTCGGCATCGATGGTGAGGTAATAGGTCCCGCCGTCGGGGATGCGCGCCAGAAACGCGTCCATGCCCGCGTCGTGCAATTCGAAGGCGGTGACGATCTCCGCGCCATAGCTGAGCGCGGCGTCGACCTCTTCGGCGCGGGCGCTGCCCTGGGAGCGCAGGCCGACCTGAAAGATGCGGTCGATATGGGCCATCTCCGAGGCGCGGCGGATGGGGCTCGAGTAGCCCTCGCGCGCGCCGTTGACCTCGTCGCGCCAGTCGAGATGGGCGTCGATGTGCACCAGGGTGATCGGGCCGCGACCCTCGAAGGCGCGGAACACCGGGATCGGCACGCCGTGGTCGCCGCCGATGACGATGGGCAGCGCCCCGGCAGCGAGGATCTTGCGGACCGCCGCCTCCGCCCGGCGATAGTGGCCGTCCAGCTCGCGCGCGTCGCCCGGCACGTCGCCGCAATCGACCACCCTCACGTCGGTGCCGTCCAACAGCGTGCCACCCAGATCGAAGTCCCACTGCGCCGGGCCCGTGCTGATCCGGTCCGAGGCCTGGCGCACCGCCGTCGGAGCGTTGGTCTGATCGTTGGTCACCTCGTCGATCGAGTAGGGATCGCCATAGGGAATCCCGAGAATCGCGACCTGGGCGTCGAGGGTGTCCAGATCCAGGGCCAGGGGAAAGTCGAGGAAACTCTTGAAGCCCTGCCTCGGCGCAACGGTGAGCGGGTCGGACATGACGGTTCTCCATCCTGTGTGCAAACGACCGGCGATCGCCGGCAATCTAGCAGAGGCGAAGGCTTCAAGCTCGCCCCGCCCCGGCGACCGCCCCGAGCGCATCGTCGAGACGCTCGCAGAAGGCATCGCAGATGGCCTCGTCGTGGGCGATGGAAACGTACAGCTTGGTGCCCATAGGATTGAGGAATATGCCGCGCGCGAACAGCGCCAGCATCAGCGCCCGGCCAAGCGCCCGGTCGCCCTTGAAGATGGAGCGGTAGTCGCGCACCGGATCGGCCGAGAAGACCACTTGGGCCAACGGGCCATCGCCGATAATTTGTGCCTCTATTCCATGAGCTTGGATAACGTTTCTAATATTCTGCCTTAGGAAGTGGCCGACAGCGTGCAGGCGCGTGTAGATGCCCTCGCCGCGGAATACGCCAAGCGCCGCGTTGGCCGCGGCGGTCGAGACCGGATTGCCGCCAAGGGTCGAGGCCATCCAGACATAGTCCGGCCCGCCGATGCGGTGTTCGCTCACCATCTCCATCACGTCGGCCCGGCCACCGAAGGCGCCGATGGGGTAGCCCCCGCCCAACGCCTTGCCGTAGGCGACGAGATCGGGAATCACGCCGTAATATTCCTGGGCACCGCCGTAGGCGAGACGGAAGCCGGTCACCACCTCGTCGAAGATCAGCAACACGCCCCGATTCGTGCAGGCGGCGCGCAGGCCCTCGAGAAATCCGGGCTCCGGCGGCGTGCAGCGCTGCAGAGGCTCGACGATGACCGCCGCCAGGTCGTGGGCCTGCTCCGCAATGATCGTCGCGGCCGTCTCCAGGTCGTTGAACGGCGCCACCAGCAGATCGTGCTTGGCACCGGGCGTGCCGGCGCTGGTCAGCTCCGGCTCGGGAAAGGCCAGCAGCCGGGTGGGAAACAGACTGGTCACGCCGGCCTCGTTGGCGCCGTGGTAGGCGCCCTCGAACTTGAGGATCTTGGGCCGCCCGGTGAAGGCTCGTGCCAGGCGCTGGCAGTACATGGTGGCCTCTGTGCCGGACGCGCAGAAGCGCAGACGCTCGGCGGCCGGGCTGACCCGTTGGATCTCTTCGGCCAGCGCCAGGGCATGGCTGTTGAGGTAGGCGAAATTGGAACCGCGCCCGGCCTGGGCGCGCACCGCCTCGACCACCGCAGGATGGGCGTGGCCGATCAGGCACGATCCCCAACCGAGCGAGAAATCCAGGTATTCCTTGCCACCGGTGTCCCAGAGGCGACAGCCGGTGCCATGCGACATGACCACGAGCTGGTCGGCCGGCAGCCCGAATTCACCGTTGGCGATGCCCGCCGGAAATACGGCGAGCGCGCGTTCAACATCTGCGCTCATGGTCATGCCTCCCCGGCGTGGCCTGTCGCCCCGCAATAGGGCATGGCCAACCCGCCGGCCCGCAGCCTAGGGCCGCCGCACATTGCCGATCAAATGATTTTGCGAACGCCCCGCGAACCGCGCCGGCAATGGGCTAGGGCCAATGCCATCCAATGGCCAAAAGGAAACGGGGCCGCGCATCGCACGGCCCCGCCTCGCAACCCCGCGAGTGGGGGAACAGGAATGGCCGGGCTTACATGCCCATGCCCATACCACCCATGCCACCCATGTCCGGCCCACCGGGCATCGGCTCTTTCTTCTCCGGCCTCTCGGCCACCATCGCCTCGGTGGTGATCAAGAGCCCGGCCACGGAAGCTGCGTCTTGGAGGGCCGTGCGCACCACCTTGGTCGGGTCGATGATGCCCGCCTTGATCATGTCGACGTATTTGCCGCTCTGGGCGTCGAAGCCGCGGTTATATTCGACCTTTTCGGTGAGCTTGCCGATCACGATCGAGCCGTCGGCGCCCGCGTTTTCGGCAATCTGACGCGCCGGCGTCCGCAACGCCCGGCGCACGATGTCGATGCCGACACGCTGGTCGTCGTTCTCCGGCTGCAACTTGTCGAGCGCCTTGGCTGCATAGAGCAGCGCGACACCGCCGCCCGGCAGGATGCCTTCCTGGACGGCAG
>JAZFZX010000297.1:0-7331 GCA_036444135.1 Kiloniellales bacterium
GAGGGCCTGCCGGCCAGCGAGCAGGACGTGGTGGGCGCGGCGCGCGACGACAACCCCGCGGTGCTCAGCGCCCGCTTCGCCGAACAGGCCGCCCGACATCAGGTGCGAGTCACGACCGGTGAGCTTCTGCCCGAAGTGTTCTTGACCGCCGAGCTGCTTCACTCGGAAAACGAGTTCAGCGACGACTCTGAAATCAGTCAGGCCCGCGTGCTGGCGGTCGTCTCGATCCCGCTCTATCAACAGGGCTTCGTTTCGAGCCGCGTGCGCCAGGCCAAACAGGACGCCAGCCGCCGGCGCGTCGAGATCGTCGAGGCGCGGCGCAGGGTGGAGCAGGACGCGATCGACGCCTGGGAGGCATTGGTGACGGCGCGTGCACAAATCCGCTCCTTCCAGTCGGAGGTGCGATCCTCAGAAATCGCGCTCGAAGGCGTCCGCGAGGAAAATTCCGTGGGCCAGCGCACGATCCTGGACGTGCTCGACGCCGAGCAGGAGTTGCTCGACGCGCAGGTCAGGCTGGTGCGTGCGCGCCGTGACGAGGTGGTGGCCGCGTACCGCATTCAGCAGGTTCAAGGCCGTTTGACGGCCGCCGAACTCGGGCTGCCGGTCGATGTCTACGATGCCGAGGCCGATTACCTCGCGGTGCGTGACCGCTGGTTCGGACTGGACATTCCGGAGGAGTAATTCCGGGCGCCTCCATACCGAAGGCCGGTTTCCCCATCGACCTATGAGCGGGCCGGCGGCCACCGTCGCGCGCCGAGGCCCGAGTCCGGGCCTATCCGCCCATAATACCCAAGGTATAGAACACATGCAGCACTCATGAATTTCTGATTAAATAAAACTGGTTTTATTATCATTTATTTTAAAGAATTTCCGAACATTGATATTTATTTATCTCGAATTATATTTTCTTTTTTCTTGACTTCTTATTGGATATTCCCTAGATTTTCTTCAGAACACTGGGATAACGGAGACGAGGCATGGCCATTCTTCTGGCTTTCTTCCATGACGACGACGGCGCCACGGCCTTGGCAACGGCAGCTTCCGGCGGATAAGCGGCTCCGAAATTTTTGTGCCGGGGCCGCTTCCGGTACCCCTCTCTTACCTGTCTATCCGCCGGATGCGCGAAGCCGGGGACCCACCGGTCCCCGGCTTTCGTTTGCACGAGCCGCACGCCTCGGAGCGGCCTTGCCTTGCCGGACCATGATCGGGCGCTAGAATCGCCCTCATGTGCGAACTGCTCGGCATGAACTGCAACGTCCCGACCGACATCCGCTTCAGCTTTTCGGGGCTGATCCAGCGCGGCGGACGCACGGGGCCGCACCGCGACGGCTGGGGCATCGCGTTCTACGCCGACCGCGGCTGCCGCACCTTCCACGACCCCAATCCCAGCTTCCAGTCGGAAGTCGCGAAGCTGGTGCGCAACCAGTCGATCAAAAGCCTCAACGTCATCTGCCATATCCGCAAGGCGACCAACGGACGGGTCTGCCTGGAGAATACCCATCCCTTCGTGCGCGAGCTGTGGGGCCGCAGCTGGGCCTTCGCCCACAACGGCAAGCTCAAGGGCATCAAGGATTGGCCGTTGGCCCACTACCGGCCGGTAGGCACCACGGACAGCGAGCACGCGTTCTGCTGGATGCTCGATCGGGTGCGCGCGGCCTTCCCCGAGCGACCGAAGAACCCGGCCCCGCTGCGGCGCTTGATCGGCACGCTCGCCAAGCGTCTGAATGCGCTCGGCACCTTCAACATGATGCTGTGCGATTCCCGCTTTCTCTACTGCTATTGCAGCACCAATCTCAGCTGGCTCACGCGCTGCGCGCCGTTCGGCCCGGCGAGTCTGATCGACACCGACTTGACGGTCGATTTCGCCGAGGAAACCACGCCGCGCGATATCGTGACGGTGATCGCGACCCATCCCCTGACCCATCACGAGCCCTGGCAGACCATGTCGCCCGGCAGCCTGGTGGTGTTCCACGACGGCCTGCCGGGCGGGAACTAATCCTCCTCGCCACTACGACAGGAACGCCTGGACCCGTTCGAGGAAGGCCCGCGGCTGCTCGGCGTGGACCCAGTGCCCGGCCCCCTCGATCGCGTCGATTTCCGCTTGTGGAAAGAGGGCGCGGATCGCCTCGTGATAGGCCGGCAGCACGTAGTCGGACTCCGCCCCGGCCAGGAAGAAGGCCGGGCCGTCATAACTGAGGCCTTCCAGATCATCCGGATAGCCCGTCAAGACGGCCATGTTCGCCGCCAGGGCATCGAGATTGATGCGCCAACGCAGCCGGCCGTCCTCCGCCACTAGGTTCTGCAGCAGGAAGCTCCTGAGCGGCGCCTCGGCAATGTGCGGTTCCAGTTGCCGGTCCACCTCGCCCCGCCGGGTCGCACCCGCCAGATCCACGCCCTGCATCGCCGCGATCATGGGCCCGTGAGTGTGGCTGTAGGCGACCGGCGCGATGTCGACCACGATCAGGCGCCCGATCAGGGACCCGTCGTCGAGGGCGAGGCGCATGGCCGTCTTGCCGCCCATGCTGTGGCCCATGACCGCAGCGCCTTCGAGGCCGTGGCTCGCGAGGAAGGTGCGCACGTCGCCGGCCATCTCCTCGTAGGTCATGGTCTCGGCCCAGCCGGAGGCACCGTGGTTGCGCAGATCGAGCGCGTAGACGTGGTGGGTCTCGCCCAGGTGCCGGGCCAGCGAGGTCCAGTTGCGCGCCGAACCGAACAGCCCGTGCAGGATCACCAGCGGCGGCCCGGCACCGTATTCGGCATAGGACAGCTCGACGGTCATCGGCCCTGCCAGACGGGATCGCGTTTTTCGGCGAAGGCCCGCGGGCCTTCCTTCGCATCCTCCGACCTCAGCATGGCCTCGAAGGTCTTGAGCGTGCCGCTTTCGAGCAGGGCGAAACTGTCGGCAACGGAGAGCGCCTCGGTCGCCCGCGTGACCTCCTTGATCGTAGTGATCGACAAGGGCGCGGCCCGGACGATGCTGTCCGCCAAGGCGCGCGCCTCGTCCATCAGCCTGTCCGGCGGCACCACGGCGTTGACCAGACCCCAGCGCGCGGCCTCTTCCGCGCCCATGCGGCGCCCGGTCAGCAGCATCTCCATGGCGATCTGGCGCGGCAGGCGCCGCGGCAGGCGGATCGAGCCGCTGTCGGGGATCAGCCCGACGAAGATCTCCGGCAGGAAGAACTCGGCGTGCTCGGCGGCGACCATCAGGTCCGCCGCCAGCGCCAGCTCGAAGCCGCCGCCCACGGCCAGGCCGTTGACCGCGGCGATGACCGGCTTGTCGAGATCGTGCAGCCGAGTCAGCCCGGCGAACCCACCTGGCCCGAAATCCGTGTCCGGTTCCTCGCCTTCGGCCGCCGCCTTGAGGTCCCAACCCGCCGAGAAGAAGCGCGTCCCCGCGCCGGTGATGATGGCCACCCGCAGCGCGGCATCGTCGCGGAAGTCGCAGAACAGCTCGCCCAGCCGCCGGCTGGTGTCGGCATCTATGGCGTTGGCCTTGGGGCGGTCGAAGGTGATTTCTAGGATCGCCCCGTTGCGTTCGCTTTTCAGGACTTCGCTCACGGTTGTCTCCCTTGTTGCCGGAATGGGGCCTGGGCAGTGCCCCATTATTCGTGCGGTCGCAGCAGCGCACGCGAGATGATGTGCCGCTGGATCTCGCTGGTGCCTTCCCAGATGCGCTCCACCCGGGCATCGCGCCAGAACCGCTCCAGCGGCAGGTCGTCCATCAGGCCCATGCCGCCGTGGATCTGGATCGCCTCGTCCGTCACCATCGCCAGGGTTTCGGTCGCGTGCAGCTTGGCCATGGCCGCGTCCGGGTCGGTCATGGTGCCTTGATCAACCTTCCAGGCCGCCTCCAGGGTCAGCAGTTCCGCCGCCTTGATGTTGAGCGCCATGTCGGCGAGCTTGAACGAGACGCCTTGGAAGCGGCCGATGGTCTGGCCGAACTGCTTGCGGGTCGCCGCCCATTCGACAGCCATCTCGAACGCCCGGCGGGCCTGGCCGATGGCGGTGGCCGCCACCGAGATCCGGGTCGCCGACAGCCACTCGTTGGCGACGTCGAACCCGTGATCGATCTCTCCCAGCACCTGGCTCTCGTGCACCCGGCAGTTGTCGAAATTGAGGATGAAGTTGTTGTAACCCCGGTGCGAGACGCTCCGATAGCCCGGCCGCACCTCCAGGCCGGGCGTGCCCTTGTCGATCAGGAACGAGGTGATCTTTTTGCGCGGGCCGCGCGGGGTCTCCTCCTCGCCGGTCGCCGCGAACAGGATCACGTAGTCGGCCCAGTCCGCCTGGCTGATGAAGTGCTTGGTCCCGTTGATGACGAAATGCTCGCCGTCGCGCTCGGCGCGGCATTTCATGGAACGCAAGTCGGAACCGGCGCCGGGCTCGGTCATGGCCAGACACTCGACCTGCTCGCCCCGCACCGTGGGCAGCAGGTACTTCTCGCGCTGTTCGCCCTTGCAGGCCTGCAGGATGCTGCTGGGCCGGGCGACCAGGTACTGCAAGGCATAGGCGGCCCGGCCCAGCTCGAATTCGAGCAGGACGAGCGAGACATTGTCGAGGCCGCCGCCGCCCAGCTCGACGGGTATGTTGGCGGCGTAGAGGCCAACATCGATTGCCTTTTGGCGAATCTGCCTTTGCAGCTCCAGCGGCACCGCCTCCTCAGCCTCGACCACCGGCTCGTGGGGATAAAGTTCCTCCTCCACGAAACGGCGAACCATATCCACGAGCATGCGCTGCTCGTCGCTCAATGCGAAATCCATGATGCGCGTTCCTAGCTTGCTTTAGCTTGCTGTGGCCTTCTTCCTGACCGCCATCTGCCGGCCGACCTGCGGCGGAACCGGCATGTCCCTGTGGGCCGCCATGATGGCGCCGAGCGCCTCGAAGACCGGCGGCAGGATGGGGCAGGCGCTGCCTGCCTTCATGTCCACGTGCAGCAGCATCTGTTCGGTCGTGCACAGCAATTCGCTGCTGCCCCCGTGAACCATACTGTGAAAGAAGTGCAGCCGTTTCTCGTCGAGGCCCAATAGCTGCGTCGTCACCCGCAGGGACTCCCCGACGGAGCATTCCCGGTAATAGTTGATGTGCGTTTCCACCGTGTATAAGGAGTGGCCGGCCGCCCGGTAGGCCTCGTCGATCCCGATGTAGCGGAACAGCACGTCGCTGGCCCAGCCGAAAGCGGTGAGATAGGCCCATTCGGACATGTGGCCGTTGTAGTCCACCCACTCGGGCAGCACCGTACCGCGATAGTCATCGAGCGGTTTCGGCACCTCGGTCCCCGGCGTCCAGCGGGCGTATTCCCGGGCGCCCAAACGCTGGGCCTCGTCGCGGGCGATGATGCGCCCGGCGCCCACGTTGTAGGGCCTGAGCGCCTGCATGATGCCGATCAGGCAGTCGTCGCGCAGCCGCTCCAGCTCGCGCACCGTACGTCCTTCGGCCTGGGTTTCCGTGCCTCCGGCCATGTTGTCGATAAGGGCCGGCGTCAGTTCCGGCGCCACCAGCTTGGTCCACGGCAGCTTCAGGGCCGGGCCGAACTGCTCCAGCATGTGGCGCATGCCCCCCTCGCCGCCCGCCAGGTGGAACTGCAGGCAAGTGCCCCAGATCGCCCAGCGCAGGCCGGGGCCATAGGCCACGGAGTCGTCCAGCTCCTCGGTGGTGGCGATGCCGTCGTTGACCAGGTGCAGCACCTCGTGCCACAGCGCCTGCTGCAGCCGGTCCGACAGGTGGCCCTCGATCTCGTTGCGGACGTTCAAAACGTGCATGCCCACGGTCTCGTAGAACCCGGCGGCCCGCGCGACGGCCTCGGCGGCCGTCTTCTCGCCGCCCACCACCTCCACCAGGGGCAGCAGGTAGACCGGGTTGAAGGGGTGGCCGACCAGGACCCGCTCCGGGTGCCGGCAGTCCGCCTGCAAGACCGACGGAATGAGCCCCGAGGTGCTGGAGGCGATGATGGCCTCGGGCCGCAACGCCGCGTCGATATCGGCGAGCAGCTTGCGCTTCAGGCCTTCCCGCTCGGGCGCGTTCTCCTGAACGAAGTCGGCGGCGTCGCACGCCTCTTCCAGCGACGCCGCGAAGCGCAGCCGGGCCCGGTCGGCGCCCGGGAACAGGCCGAGCTTGCTGACCGCCGGCCAGGCGTTGTCCACGCCTTCGCGGAGCTTGGCCTCGGCGCCGGGCGCCGGGTCCCAGGCCACCACGTCGAGGCCGCGCTGCAGGAAGCGTGCGGCCCAACCGGCCCCGATCACGCCGGTGCCGACGATCCCGGCTGTCTTGATGTCCGTCATGTCGGTCTCAGGCCCCTATCGGCCATTCCAATTACCGGGCAACCGCTCGTCAGCCGCGCTTTTTCAGGTGAAGCTTGTCGCGCACCTCGTCGGGGCCGAGGACCCGGACGTTCATCGCCTCCAGGATCGTCACCGCCCGCTCCACCAGCTGCGCGTTGGAGGCAAGGACGCCCCGTTCGAGGTAAAGGTTGTCCTCGAGCCCGACGCGTACGTTGCCGCCGGCGAGCACCGCCATGGCGACATAGGGCAGCTCCATCCGGCCGATCGAGAAGGCGGACCAGATGGTCTCCGCCGGCAGTTGGTTGACCATCGCCAGCAGGGTCCCCGGATCGTCGGGCGCACCATAGGGAATACCCATGCAGAGCTGGACCATCAGGGGATCGTCGAGCAAACCGTCGCGCATCATCTCCTTCACCAACACCAGGTGGCCTGTGTCGAACACCTCGAGCTCGGGCTTGACCCCCAGTTCCTGAACGCGCTGCGCCTTGGTGCGCAGCATCGAGGGCGTGTTGGCCATGACGTAGTCGCCGCCCGCGGCGAAGTTCATGGTGCCGCAATCGAGAGTGCAGATCTCCGGCAGCAGCTGCTCCACGTGCGCCAGACGCTCCAACGGGCCTGCAACGTCGGTGCCCTCCGAATTCAAGGGCAACGGGCTCTCGCCCGAGCCGAACACAAGGTCGCCGCCCATCCCCGCCGTCAGGTTCAACACCACGTCCGTGTCCGACGAACGCACCCGGTCCACCACCTGCTTGAACAGCTCCGGGTTCCGCGCGCCTTTGCCGGTTTCGGGATCGCGGACATGGATATGGGTGATTGCGGCGCCCGCCTTGCCCGCCTCGACCGCCGCTGCCGCGATTTGCTCGGGCGTAACCGGCAGGTCGGGATGCCTGTCCGCCGTGTCGCCGGCGCCGGTGACGGCGCAGGTGATGAATGCCTCGAAGTTCATGGTGCCGTTCCTTGTCCGAAATACGCCCATATGCGGCGGTCAACGTAGCTTTTCACGCTATCACGCCAAAACCGCAAATATTTTCGTTTTCCGGCGGCGATTTGATA
>JAZFZX010000298.1:0-5298 GCA_036444135.1 Kiloniellales bacterium
TTCGACCGGCACGCCCGCGAGGATGTGTTCAAGGAGGAGAAGGTGGTCTCGGCCCAGCGCTGGGCCATGTCGCCCGAGGGCCAGCACATCGAGCTGGGCATTGCCGAAAACAACCTGTTCACCCTGCTGGCGGCGCTGGGGCTCAGCCACAGCCTGTTCGGCACGCGCCTGTTGCCCATCGGCACGCTCTACGACCCCTTCATTCAACGCGGCCTGGATGCCCTCAACTACGCCTGCTATCAGGACGCCCGCTTCATGGTGGTGGCGACCCCGTCGGGCATCACCCTGGCGCCGGAGGGCGGCGCCCATCAGTCGCTTTCGACGCCGCTGATCGGCATGGCCCAGGACGGCATCGCGGCCTTCGAGCCGGCCTTCGCCGACGAGCTGGCGGCGATCATGGGCTGGGCCTTCGACTACATGCAACGCGACGGCAGCGGCACGCCGCAGTTCGACTGGCTGCGGGACCAGAACGGCGGCTCGGTTTATCTGCGGCTGTCCACGCGGCCGGTCGCTCAGCCGGACCGCCGCATCGACCGCGGCCTGAAGCAGCAGATCATCCTCGGCGGCTATTGGCTGCGGTCGCCGGAGGAGGGGGCGGAACTGGCGATCGTGTATAGCGGCGCCCTCGCGCCCGAGGCCTTGGCGGCCCACGACCTGGTGCGCGAGGAGATCCCCGGCGCCGGACTATTGGCCGTCACCTCGGCGGACCGCCTGAACGCCGGCTGGCACGCGGCCCAGCGGGTGCGCCAGGCGGGCGATCGCGGCGCCGGGTCGCATGTCGATCGGCTGCTCGCCGGCCTGGCCCCGGATGCCGGTCTGGTCACCCTCATCGACGGGCATCCGGCGGCCTTGAGCTGGCTGGGCGCCGTGCGGGGTCACCGGGTCGAGGCGTTGGGAGTCGAGCACTTCGGCCAGTCGGGCGATCTGATCGAGCTCTACGGGCGCTACCGGCTCGACACCGACGCGCTCATGGATGCCTGTGCGGCGGCCTGTCTTGGGCGAATAAGTCCCTGATTTACCAAGTGATTTCGGGTGCCGCGACCCGCTCCGCCCGCGCTCGATCCAGTCATGGATCGCAGGCCCGCCGCCCGCTTGTCGGCCTCAGTTCGCCATGCTATACACCGGCGCCTTAATCGAGGCCGTGCGGGCGTGGCGGAATTGGCAGACGCGTCAGGTTTAGGTCCTGGTGAGGCAACTCGTGGGGGTTCGAATCCCTCCGCCCGCACCAGACCGGCGCAGGTTTGCCGATCCCGGGGCCTGCGCGACGGTGAGTCTTGCCGCCGGATTGCGCGGCAATAGGAAAGGCCGAACCCTTCATGCAGGTGACGGAAACACTCTCGGACAACCTCAAGCGCGAGTACAAGGTGGTCATCGAGGCCAAGGACTTGGGCGAAAAGCTCGAGGCGCGGCTGGAGCAGATCGGGCGCGAGGTGCGTGTGCCCGGCTTCCGGGCCGGGAAGGTGCCGATGGCGATCCTGAAGAAACGCTTCAGCCAGTCCGTCATGGGCGAGGTGATCGATCAGGCCGTGCGCGACAGCTCGACCCAGGCCCTCAACGAACGGGGTCTGCGCCCGGCTCTGCAGCCGAAGATCGAGATCACCTCCTTCGAGCAAGACAAGGACCTGGAATACAAGATCGCCGTCGAGGTCATGCCCGACATCGAGGTCACGGACCTGGCCAAGCTCAAGATCGAGCGCCTCAAGGTCACCGTGCCCGATCAAGAGGTGGACGAGGCGTTGGCGCGCCTGGCCAGCGCCAAGCGGGAGACCAAGGCGCTCGATAAGCCGCGGCCCGCGAAGAAGGACGACGTGCTGGTCATCGATTTCCGCGGCACGGTGGACGGGGAAGAGCTTCCGGGCATGGTGGGCGAGGACCATCACCTGGAGCTCGGCAGCAACCGATTCGTCGAGGGCTTCGAGGAACAGCTCGTCGGTGCCGAGGTGGGCGACGACCCGGAGGTCACGGTTCGTTTTCCGGAGGGTTACGTGAATCCGAAGCTGGCCGGAAAGGAGGCCGTCTTCGCGGTCAAGGTCAAGGAGATCCGAGAGGCCGTGGCGCGTGCCATGGACGACGATTTGGCCCGCGATCTGGGCGAATCGGACCTGGAGACGCTGCGCTCAAAAGTCCGCCAGCAGATACAGGAAGACTACGGCCAGGTCGAACGCGCGCAGGTCAAGCGGAACCTGCTCGACGTCCTCGCGGAGAACCACGATTTTCAGGTGCCACCGGGCATGGTGGACGCCGAGTTCGACGGCATCTGGGCGCAGATCGAGGAGGAGCGACGCCAGGGACGCGCCGATCCGGAGGACGAAGGCAAGAGCGACGAGGAGCTCAAGGCGGAATACCGCGATATCTCCGAGCGCCGGGTTCGCCTGGGCCTTTTGCTGTCCGAGGTGGGACGCCTGAACGGCATCGAAGTGGGCCAGGAAGAACTCAACCGCGCGATCACGGCCGAGGCCCAGAGCCATCCCGGCCATGAGCGCGAGGTCATCGAATTCTACCAGCGCACGCCGGAGGCCATGGCCAACCTGCGCGCGCCGCTCTACGAGGACAAGGTCATCGACTTCATGCTCGATCTTGCCGCGGTAACCGAGCGCACTGTGAGTCCCGCCGAGCTTCGCGGCGAGCAGGAGGCCGCGGCGAGCGACGGCGTCAAGGGCCACAAGAAACCCGCTAAATCGGCGGCCAAGACCAAGAAATCTGCGGCCAAGCCGAAAAGCGGGACGAAAGCCAAGAGCGGCGGCAAGGCCAAGAAGGCCAAGGCCGCCAGCAAGAAGAAGGCGGAGGCGGACTAGACCTTCATCGCGCGGAATGCGCCGCCACCGCGTTCCGTGCCCCTCCGTGAACTCCAGCGGCAACCGATCGGACGATCATGAGCGACGACGCCCGCCAGACCTATATGAACACCCTGGTCCCGATGGTGGTCGAGCAGACCAATCGGGGCGAACGGGCCTACGACATCTATTCCCGGCTGCTGAAGGAGAGGATCATCTTTCTGACCGGGGAGATCATGGACGAGGTGGCCAGCCTGGTTTGCGCCCAACTTCTCTATCTGGAATCCGAAAATCCCAAGAAGGATATCGCCTTCTACATCAACTCGCCGGGCGGCGTCGTCTCGGCGGGACTGGCGATGTACGACACCATGCAGTACGTGCGCCCTGACGTCACTACGGTCTGTATCGGTCAGGCCGCCTCGGCCGGCTCAATGTTGCTGATGTCGGGCGCGCCGGGCAAGCGATTCGCCCTGCCCAACGCCAAAATCATGGTGCATCAGCCCTCCGGCGGCTTTCACGGGCAGGCGAGCGACGTTGCCATTCACGCCGAGGAAATCCTATCGACCCGCGCCCGGCTCAACGCGATCTATGTCAAACACACGAACCAGAAGATCGATGTCATCGAGAAAGCTATGGAGCGGGATACCTTCATGACCGCCAAGGAAGCGGTGGAATTTGGCTTGGTGGACAGCGTTGTGGAGGGCCACGAGCTTTCCATCGACGCGGGCGACGAAAGCAAAGGCGGCGGCTCCAAAAACGGATCCTAAACGTTGCAATTCTGCCACGTTAAGGAATTTTTGAACCGCCTCATCTAATCTCGAATCACATGGCCGGCCGCCTGACGCCGGGGCCGGCAGCGGTTTTTTGGGGGGCTGGGACAGGGCCGCCGGAGCCGTTCTTTTAGGCATTGTGCGCCAATGGTACGTCTGTCTAACATGACGGACGTCCGAGTCGGAGACCGAAGCGGCCACAGGCATGACCAAGTCGAGCGGCAGCGATTCAAAGAACACTCTTTACTGCTCCTTCTGCGGTAAGAGCCAGCACGAGGTGCGGAAACTGATCGCCGGTCCGACCGTGTTCATCTGCGATGAATGCGTCGAACTTTGCATGGATATCATCCGCGAAGAGCACAAGACCACGCTGGTCAAGTCCCGCGACGGCGTTCCTACGCCGCACGACATCTGCAGCGTCCTCGACGACTACGTGATCGGCCAACGACATGCCAAGCGCGTGCTTTCCGTGGCCGTCCACAACCATTACAAGCGCCTGGCGCACGGCTCCAAGGACAACGACGTGGAGCTGGCCAAATCGAACATTCTGCTGGTCGGACCGACCGGTTGCGGCAAGACGCTGCTGGCCCAGACGCTGGCGCGAATCCTCGACGTGCCCTTCACGATGGCCGACGCCACGACGCTGACTGAGGCCGGCTACGTTGGCGAGGACGTCGAAAACATCATTCTCAAGCTGTTGCAATCGGCCGACTACAACGTGGAGCGCGCGCAGCGGGGCATCGTCTACATCGACGAGGTCGACAAGATCAGCCGCAAATCGGACAACCCGTCGATCACCCGCGACGTATCGGGCGAGGGCGTCCAGCAAGCGCTGCTCAAAATCATGGAAGGCACCATCGCCTCGGTTCCGCCGCAGGGCGGCCGCAAGCACCCGCAACAGGAATTCCTGCAGGTCGACACGACGAACATCCTGTTCATCTGTGGCGGCGCCTTCTCCGGCTTGGAGAAGATCATATCGCAGCGCCACCAGGGATCGTCCATCGGCTTCGGCGCCGATATCCAGGGGCCGGACGACCGGGGGACCGGGGAGATCCTGGTCGATGTGGAACCGGAAGACCTTCTGAAATTCGGGCTCATTCCCGAGTTTGTGGGCCGCTTGCCGGTGGTGGCGACCCTCGAGGACCTGGACGAAGACGCCCTGGTCGAAATTCTTTTGCGGCCCAAGAACGCCCTGGTCAAACAATATCAGCGGCTGTTCGAGATGGAGAGCGTGGTCCTGAAATTCACGGACGATGCGCTCCGTGCCGTGGCCCAGCGTGCGGTCCACCGCAAGACCGGCGCGCGCGGGCTGCGTTCCATCTTGGAAGGCATTCTGCTCGAGCCCATGTTCAATCTACCGGGGCTCGACGACGTCGAGGAAATCGTCATCAACCGGGAGGTCGTGGAGGAGGAGGAGCGGGCCCAGCCGCTCTATATCTACACCGACCGGCGCGAAGATGTGGGCAGCAGC
Source organism: Kiloniellales bacterium (assembly GCA_036444135.1). GTDB lineage: Bacteria > Pseudomonadota > Alphaproteobacteria > Kiloniellales > JAKSDN01 > JAZFZX01. Next base: position 5,016 of record JAZFZX010000298.1, read on the forward strand.
AGCGCCTGACGACGCGGCCGCCGCACGCCGTACCTTGAAGTGTCGTGCCTCGTCCACAATGTTTCATTGGGTCAAATGCTCCGCGTCGGCAACGTAGCTGTCCTGCCCGCGTGGTGCGATGCTCACACAGGTGAAAAGGTCTGATGCTGGATATTCCGCGCGGTAATCTGTACCCGGTTCTTCCGCTCCGCGACATCGTGGTGTTTCCCCACATGATCGTGCCGCTCTTCGTGGGGCGCGACAAATCCGTGCGCGCTTTGGAAGACGTGATGAAGGACGACAA
>JAZFZX010000299.1:0-9234 GCA_036444135.1 Kiloniellales bacterium
CAGCCTTCCGGCGCCAGTTTTCTGGTCAACAAGCGGTTCAGATCGGCGATGGCGGCATCGGCCGCCAGCCGGCCCTCGGCCCGGCCACGCCATGCGGCTGCCGCCTCGCCGGCGCCGCCTTCGAGCCGCTTCAGCTCTTCCACGGCCGCCGCCAGGTCCCCCGCTTCGACGTGGATTTCCGCAGCCGCCACCACGGCCGAGGCATCGCCGCCCTCGACCTTTCCCACCGGCCGCACGGAGATCACCTCGGAGACCCGTTTCAGCACCTCGCCCCACCTGTTGTCGTAGGAGTCGCCATAGCCGGCGGCCACGGTCTTGCGCGCCACCGTCGGGAAGTCCGCCTGCAACACCGCCAGAGTGGGAACGCCGGTGGCCGCATGGTCCTCCAGGGGCGCGAGAACCGCGACGACCTCGGAATCATCCGCGGCCAGCCGCTTGACGTCCTCCAGCGCCACATCGTAGGTGCCCGAATAACGCAGGCTATCGCGCAACTGCCCGACCGCCAGCGTCAGATTCGCCTGCCGGACGGTGGACGACAACGCGGCTTCTTGATCGGCCTTCATGGCCGCGACCTGGGAGGCCAGATCGTCGAGACCCGCCTGCGAGCGGGAGAGCTGTCCCTGCAGGCCTTCTACCTGGCTGTTCAGCCCGCCCACAGCGGTTGCCGCCTCGGCGCCGGCCGCGGCGCTCGAGCCCAATGCGTCCACCCGCGATTCCAGGCCACCGAGCCGCGTCGCCAGATCCTCGACCTCCGCCGGCGTGGCGGCGACCCGGGCCTGCAAATCCATCAGCCCCTGGGACAGGCGCTCGAGGTCTTGGGCAGACGCCAGGCCTTCCAGCGATGTTGCCTCCGAGCCCGGCTGCTGTTCCAGGTCCGCAAGGCGGTCCTCCAGGGCCGTCAGGCGGTCACCCAGGCCGCCGTCGACGGTGGAGCCGCCCCAAATCAGCACGGCGCCACCCGCGCCCAGGGCGAAAACCAGGGCGCCCATGACGAAGCCCGGAACCCAGCCGCCGCGATGGGCCGCGGCCGCGCCGAACGCCGCGGGGCGGAACGGCGATGGCGACATTGGTTTCGTGCCTCTATCCGATGCACGGGCCGTATCCGCTCCTCCGACCACCGGCTCCGCGGCGTCATCGTCCTCGTGGTGCTCGGCGCTGGCCGCGAGATCGGCCTCGTCGATCGTGATGCCGTGCGCGGTGGCGGCGGCACGAATGTCGTCCTGCCGGGCGGCGGGAATGACGCCGCGCGCCTTCCAGCCCTGCACGGTGCTAACCGGCACCTCGAGCTTGCCGGCCATCGGCCGGATGCCCCCGAAGGCGCCGATCACGCGAAGAGCCGGCAGTTCTTCGGTCTCGTCCTGCGGCTCCGATGCAGGGTTCTCGGTTTCCGTGTCTTCCCCCATCGCTTCCTCGTGCCACCCTCTAAACGTTCCGCGCCGCGACGGCGGCCAAGCTGTCCATCAGCCCGGCACGCGTCGGGCGGTCCGCGACCTGAAGGCTGCGCCAGGAAACATCCCCCACCTGGTCCGCCACGGCCTGGCTCACGCAGATCGCGTGCCAGCGTCCGTACGCGTGCGTCAGGTTCGCTTCAGACATGAGACTAACAAAGGTTTCGCCCGTACGGGGAGAGAAAAAAAGGATCGCGTCGATGGAACCGTCCCGAAGCGCCGCCGCGGTGGCCGGCGAAAAAGCCGGAATCGGCTCCGCATCGTACAGCACGACACGGCTGACCGCGAAGCCTGCAGCCTGCAAGCGGCCTTGCAGATCGCCGGCGACACGGCGCGCAGCGGCGTGGAACACGGCCCCCGCCGCCGGGTCGAGGCGGGCCGCGATCAAGGCGGCCAGGGTCTCGACGTCGCCATCGGCGCTTTCCACCTCTGCGAACCGCGCGCGCCGCGCAGCTTCGGCGGTCGAATCGCCCACCGCGTACACCGGAAGGTTTCGCCGCGGGGACAGCCGGGCAAATACGCGCGCGCCGTTGGCGCTGGTGAAGGCGATCGCCTGTACGCCCGCCAAGTCGATCTCCGCATCCCGGCGGGGCACGATCGTCAGCAAGGGCTCGATCAGCGTTTCATGCCCCAGCGCCGCGAGTTCGGCGGCGAGCGGCGTGGCGTCCTCCCGCGGCCGGGTGATCAGCACGCGCATCAGCCGCCACCCAGCGCCGCGAACAATTCCGGCCCGGCGGCGTCCCGCAGCTCCGCGCCCACCGCGCGGCCCAGCGCCTCGGCCTCCCGCGCCGGACCCCGCCGCTCGGCATGATAGACGCGGCTGCCGTCGGGATAAGCGACCAGGGCCCGGAGCCGCAACGCCTCGCCGTCGTCCATCAGTTCGGCGAGGGCCGCGATGGGCGTGCGGCAGGAGCCGTCGAGCACCTCCAGGCAGGCCCGTTCGGCGGCCACGCGCCGCGCCGACGGCCCGTGATCGGCCGCCGCCACCAGACCGGCCGTCGTAGGGTCATCGGCGCGAATTTCCAACCCGATCGCGCCTTGCCCGACGGCCGGCAGCATCTCCTCGGGTTCCAGCACGCTATGCGGGACGGCGCCCTTTTCGAGCCGTTTCAAGCCCGCGACTGCCAGCAGCGTGGCGTCCACCTGACCTTCGGCGAGCTTGCGCAGCCGCGTATCCACGTTGCCGCGCAAGGGAACCACCGTGAGGTCCGGCCGCAGCGCAAGCACCTGGGCCTGCCGGCGCAGGCTCGCGGTGCCCAACACGGCGCCCTTGGGCAGATCGGCCAGCCCGCCGCCATGGCGCGAGAAAAAGGCATCGCGTGGATCCTCGCGGGGCAGGATCGCGGCGATGGTCAGGCCCGCCGGCAGCCAGGTAGGCACGTCCTTCATGGAATGGGCGGCGACGTCGATGGTCCCGGCCAGCAGGGCCTCTTCGATCTCCTTCGTGAACAGGCCCTTGCCGCCGACCTCGGCCAGCGGGCGGTCGTGCACCCGGTCGCCGGTGGTCTTGATGGCCACGATCTCCGTCGCGCCGGGTGCGGCCAGGGCGGCGTGCGCTTCGACCAGGCGGCGTTGGACTTCCCGCGCCTGGGCCAAGGCCAGCGGGCTGCCGCGCGTGCCGATGCGAAAAGGCGGCGGGTTCGTCATGGTCCATCTTTAGGGCGACATGGCCGCGGTGGAAAGTCCGGAGAGGGGCGCCGCCTCCCTGGCAAAGACCACCCCTTGGCGGTAGGCTGCGGCCATGATCGTGCTGGGCATCGAGACCTCTTGCGACGAGACGGCCGCCGCCGTGGTCGACGACCGCCACCGCATCCACGCAAATCTGGTGCTCTCGCAACTCGACGAGCACCGCCCCTACGGCGGCATCGTGCCGGAGATCGCCGCACGCAGCCACCTGGACCACCTGGACGCCCTGGTGGCGCGGTCGCTGGAGCAAGCCGGTCTTGGCTGTGCGGAACTGGACGGGATTGCCGCAACCGCCGGACCGGGCCTGATCGGCGGCGTGTTCGTGGGCGTCATGACGGCCAAGGCGATGGCGGCGGCCTGCGGCGTGCCGTTTCTGGCCATCAACCACCTGGAGGGGCATGCGCTCAGCGCGCGGCTGACCGAGGCGCTGGACTTCCCCTATCTGTTGCTGTTGGTCTCCGGCGGCCATTGCCAGTTGCTGGCGGTCGAAGGGGTCGGCCGCTACGCGCGTTACGGGACCACCGTCGACGACGCCGTCGGCGAGGCCTTCGACAAGACCGCCAAGCTTCTGGGGCTCGACTATCCCGGCGGGCCGGCCGTGGAACAGGCGGCGCGCGATGGCGACGCCACCCGCTTCGACCTGCCGCGGCCCATGCTCGGCCGGGCAGGCTGCGATTTCTCCTTCTCCGGCCTCAAGACCGCCGTCCGCCACAAGGCCGCCGCCTTGAATCGTGACGAAACAGGCGCCCTCGGTAACCGGGACCGGGCCGATTTGGCGGCTTCGTTCCAGGCGGCGGTGGCCGATGTCCTGGCCGACCGGTGTGAGAACGCGCTGGCGCGCTTTCAGGACGACGGCGCCACCGGGCCGTTGGTCGTGGCCGGCGGCGTGGCGGCGAACCAGAACCTACGGTCCCGACTCTCCGCGGTGGCGGCGGCGGCGGGAACCCGCCTGATCGCGCCGCCTCCCGAGCTCTGCACCGACAACGCCGCCATGATCGCCTGGGCTGGAATCGAGCGGCTGAGCCTGCAGTTGACCGATCCTCTCGACTTCGCGCCGCGGCCCCGGTGGCCGCTCGAGGACCTGAAGCGGCAGGAGGCTGCCAGGTGACCGGCGATCCCAAAATCGGCGCCCCGCCGCCCGCCGCCGGCGAGGTGAAGGCCGACGTGCTGAAGCTGTTCGCCACGCCGGTCGTCATCGCCCAGCTGCCCGACGCCGAAGCGCTCAGCCAGGATCTCAAGCGCATCATCCTGGACCGCATGGCCCAGGACCCCGGAACCCAGCATTCGAACCTGGGCGGCTGGCAATCGAGCTGGGATATGGACACCTGGGGCGGGCCCAGCCTGAAGCGCGTGCTGAACGCCGCGCGCGGCTTGGCCAACCAGCTGACCGTCGACCGCCAGGGCAAGCGGGTCCAGGTGCCCTGGAAGATGAACTGCTGGGCCAACGTGAACCGCAGCGGCCATGGCAACGAGTTTCACACCCATCCGGGATCCTTCTGGTCCGGCACCTATTACGTGGACGACGGCGGCATCGGCGAGAACCCGGCTCTGGGCGGCGAGTTCGAGGTGCAGGACCCGCGCGGCGTCGGGCCGGCCATGTACGCACCCATGCTGACCTTTGCCGGCCCCGACTGCGCCTCGCTGGGGGCCTCCCAGACCCTGACGCCGCGCAGCGGCATGATCATGATGTTTCCCAGTTGGCTGCAGCACGCGGTGCGGCCCTATAGCGGCGAGCACGAGCGGATCTCCATCGCCTTCAACCTGAGCCTTTGAGGCCCGGCCTCTCTCATGCCCAGCAATATGGCAAGCGAACCCCAGTCCCAGCCAACCTCCGGAATGATGCGGAGCAGGTAGGCCATGCAATCGATCGGCATCCTCGGGGGCGGATCCTGGGGCACCGCGCTGGCCCAGGTCGCACGCGCGGCCGAGCGCGACGTGGTGCTCTGGGCCCGGGACCCGGCGCTCGTCGAGGTGATCAACCGCGATCACGAGAACCCACGCTACCTGCCGGGCATCGCCCTCGATCCGGCCATCCGCGCCAGCGCCGATCTGGCCGACGCCGCCGCATGCGATGCGTTGCTCCTGGTCGTGCCGGCCCAGCACCTGCGCGAACTCGCCGCGCAGCTGGCGCCCCTGGTGCCCGAGGCGCGGCCTTTGGTGGTCTGCAACAAGGGTATCGAGCAAGCGACCGACGCGCTTATGTCGGAGGTGTTGGGCGAGGCCCTGCCCGGCCGGCCCGTCGGGGTTCTCTCGGGCCCCACCTTTGCCGCCGAGGTCGCGCGCGACCAGCCGTGCGCCGCAACACTCGCCTGCCGCGACGAGGCGGTCGGCCTATCGCTCGCCAACGCCCTCGGCAGCCACCATTTCCGGCCCTACTTCACCGACGACGTGGTCGGGACCCAGGTCGGCGGCGCCGTCAAGAACGTGATCGCGCTGGCCTGCGGCATCGTGGTCGGCCGTGGCCTCGGCGAAAATGCGCGCGCCGCCCTGATCACCCGCGGCCTGGCCGAGGTGGTGCGCCTGGGCCTCGCAAAAGGGGGCCGCGCGGAAACCTTCATGGGCCTATCGGGGTTGGGCGACCTGGCGCTCACCTGCAGCGGGATGCAGTCGCGCAACTACTCGCTCGGCGTCGCCCTCGGCGAGGGCCGGGCGCTGCGGGACGTGCTCGCCGAGCGGCGCACTGTGGCCGAGGGAGTGTTCTCCGCGGCGGCCGTGACCGATTTGGCCGGGCGTCTGGGTATCGATATGCCGATCTCGGCGGCGGTGGATGCCGTGCTCAACCGGGGCGCCGACATCGACGTAACGATCGCAGGCCTGCTCGCCCGGCCCTTCCGCACGGAGCGTTTCTGATGTGCGCACCGGCGCATGGCGAGCGGCGACGCGGGATCCGCCGGCACGTCATGCCGGATTCGCCAATCCCCTCCGGCGCGCGTAGGTTGGCCGCAACACGGCCTCATGCGGAAAAACCTAAGACTTTCAAGGGAGAGCGGCGATGGACGACCACGTCTACAAGATCATTCAGCTGGCTGGTTCCTCGACGGTCAGTATCGAGGATGCCATCCAACACGCGGTCACCCGCGCCTCACAGACCTTGAAGAACCTGCGCTGGTTCGAGGTGATCGAGACCCGCGGCCATGTCGAGGACGGGACGGTGGCCCACTATCAGGTCGTGATAAAGGTAGGGTTCTCGCTCGAGGACGCGGCGGACGACTGATCGGGGGCTCCACAGCGAAGGCGCGTGATGGCCCGATCCCGTTGGTCGCAAGATCGGGGCCGCCCGGAACGGTGGACGCATGCTGAAAGCTGCACTGGGGCGCGCCTAGGGGATCGACACACGGACCGCTGTGCGCACGGCCATCGAGCAGGCCCGGCGCGCCGGTCAGGCGACGAAAGCCTCGAAGTCGGCGATGGTGTCCTCGACCGCCGCGTCGTAGAGCCGCTGGCCGTCCGCCACGCTGGCCAGGGCCGGGTTGGCGCCGATGCGCCCGTCCGGAAAGCGGCGGCGGTAGTCATCGGCGTCGTAGATGGGACCCTCGGGCGCGATCTCCGGCGTCATCTTTACCGACTTCACGGCCTCCGGGTAGAGGTAATAGGTGAGCGAGACCTCCGAGGGCGTGGCGTGCGAGCCCAATGCGTCGCCGTACAGTTCCTTCGAAAGCGCATCCACCTTCGGGCCCATCCACCAGTTTCGCAGTTTGCAGCGCAGGGCCGGGCGGTTCGCCCCCGCCGTGCCGAGGCTCGATTCGGCATAGATCTCGGAAAAGGCGGCGCTCACGGTGGCGATGTTGCCGCCGTGGCCGTTGAGGAAGTAGAAGCGGTCGATGCCGTGGCGCGCCAGCGAGTTGATGGTGTCGCACACGACGGCCATCAAGGTCGAGGGGCGCAGCGTCACCGAGCCTGCGAAGCCGAGATGATGCTGGGCCATGCCGACGCTGATGGTCGGTGCGACCAGCACCCCGAGACGCTCGCCGATGCCCTGGGCAACGGCCTCCGGGCAAATGGCGTCGGTTCCGATCAGCCCGTTGGGGCCGTGCTGCTCGGTCGAGCCGATCGGTACGATGATCGCGGTGGAGTTGGCCAGGTAGGCCTCCACCTCCAGCCAGGTCGAGAGCTGCAATCGCACGAAGGGGTCCTTTCCCGGGTCCGGGCCACCGCGAGGCGCGGTCGCGCCGCCGGCCCACAACCAGCGCGTCGCGGGCATTTTGTCAACCAGGTTCGGCGCGTTTCCTGCCAATCCGCGGGGGACACGGTTTCTTCGCAGGGCCAAATGGGCTAACCATCGTCCGATCGGGTATCGGGTCCCGGAAGGAAAGGGTCATGGCCTATTGGCTGATGAAATCGGAGCCGGGCGCCTGGTCGTGGGAGGACCAGGTGAACGACGGCGTCGCCGAATGGGACGGCGTGCGCAACTATCAGGCCGCGAACAACCTCAAGGCCATGAGGACCGGCGACCAGGCGTTCTTCTATCACTCGGTCAAGGAAAAGCAGGTCGTCGGGATCGTCGAAGTCGTCAAGGAGTACTATCCCGATCCGACCGATCCGAGCGGCCGCTTCGGCATGGTGGACATCAAGGCCGTGCGGCCGTTTGCCCGCCCCGTGAGCCTGGCGGAGATCAAGGCGGAGCCGCGCTTGCAGGAGCTCGCGCTGATCCGCCAGTCGCGCCTCTCAGTCATGCCAATCGCCGAGGAAGATTGGCGCCTCATCTGTGCCATGGGCGAGACACCGGCCTGATGGCGCCGGACGCCGAGGTTGGGCACGATCCGGACGCGGCGGGCGCCGCCGCGGTCCCGCGCGTTCTCTGCCGGCTCGACGAGATCCCGGACGGCACGGCCAAGGGCTTCGAGCTGGGCAGCGCCGAAGAGCCGCTGGAGATCTTCGTGGTGCGCGAAGGGACCCGCGTGCTCGGCTACATCAACGTTTGTCCCCACACCGGCTCGCCCCTCGACTGGCAGCCCGACGACTTCATGAGCGAGGACGGCGGCCACCTCATGTGCCACACCCACGGCGCGCTGTTCGAGATCGAGGACGGCTTCTGCGTGGCGGGACCCTGCGCCGGCGACAACCTGACCACCGTCGCCGTTGAGGTCGACGCGGCCGGCATCGTGGTTCTGACCGAGCCGCCGCCGGTTCTCTGATGTTGCGGCCGCCCGCCGCCCGCAAGGCGGGACACCCTTGTTCCGCAACGGATTTCCGTGAATAATTCGCCACCAATGAGACGGCCGCGCGGCGGGGGCCATTCGCAAGCGCCGTCCATCCGACCGACATTGAACGAAGGGGAGCGTTACGGCATGTCGGAGAACAGTGTCTTTCCCGTCCTTGAAGAGGTCGCCAAGAACGCCTGGTGCGACGAGGCGACCTATTCCCAGATGTACGCGCAGTCGATCGACGATCCGGAAGGCTTCTGGGGCGAACACGGCAAGCGAATCGACTGGATCAAGCCCTACAGCCAGGTGAGGGACGTGTCCTTCGGGCCCGGCGACGTGCACATCAAGTGGTTTCACGACGGCACCACCAACGTGAGCTACAACTGCCTCGACCGGCATCTGGAAGGCCGGGGCGATCAGGTGGCGATCATCTGGGAAGGCGATGATCCCAGCGTCGACAAGCACATCACCTACCGTGAGGCGCACGAAGAGGTCTGCAAACTGGCCAATGCGCTGAAGGCGCGCGGTGTCAAGCGGGGCGACCGGGTGACCATTTACATGCCGATGATCCCCGAGACGGCTTACGCCATGCTGGCCTGCACGCGGATCGGCGCGATCCATTCGGTGGTGTTCGGCGGCTTCTCGCCGGAGTCCCTGGCCGGCCGCATCCGGGACTGCGAATCGAACGCGGTGATCACGGCCGATGAGGGCCTCCGCGGTGGCCGCCCGATCCCGCTCAAGGCCAACACCGACAAGGCGCTCGAGTCCTGCGACGGCGTCCACACTGTCCTCGTGGTGCGCCGCACCGGCGGCGACATCAACTGGGTCGAGGGGCGCGACGTCTGGTACCACGAGGCGATGGACGGGGCCTCGGCGGACTGCCCACCGGAGGAGATGAACGCCGAGGATCCGCTGTTCATCCTCTACACCTCGGGCTCGACCGGCAAGCCGAAGGG
>JAZFZX010000300.1:0-2864 GCA_036444135.1 Kiloniellales bacterium
ACAGGACCGGGCTCTGGTAGGCCGAGGCCAAACCTTCCGTCAGCTTGTGCGCGATTTCCAGCATCCCGTTACGTCCCTTTCGTCACCTCGTGGCGCGCCATGCGGGTGGCGCGTCTGGTTCAGCGGCGAAACTTTTGAACCTCGACTCCTGATACGCCTGCGGTGCCCGATCCATCCCCCTTTTTGACGGGACCGGCTGGCCGACCTAGCCGCATCAGCTGGATGATTGAAAGCCGGAGACTGACCGGCGCCCGACCGTCCCTAGCCGCGGGCGGCGTGTGAGATTCGCCAGGGCACATCGGCCGCGCCGAAACCACGAGCTCACCGTCCCTTCGGGGTCGAGCCGTTATTAAATAGGTATTTAGGAAGGTGCCGTACGCCGCACAGGAAAACACGACCACTCCTTGACAGAGAATAAACACTGGGATAGTTTATGATTAAATGAACGTTTAATACATGGGTGGCGGCCGCGCCGGCCCGCGCCCTGCCATAAGGAGGACGGAGCCATGCAACTCGAAAAAGCCCAGGCCGCACAGGCCAGCGGTGCCGTGCGGCGGCGCGAGCTGATCGATGCCGCCGTCGCGGCGATCGCCGAGCACGGCTTGTCCAACGTGACGCTGGCCAAGGTCGCGGCCGGCGCCGGCCTCACGGCCGCCACGATCAACTTTCATTTCAACAGCAAGGAGGCCCTGCTGCTGGCCACCCTGCAACACCTGGGCGAGGAGTTCGACCAGGCGGTGCAGTCTGCCGTGGCCGTGGCCGGGGCGGACGGTGACGGGGATGCAGGCGGCGCGCTGTTGGCGTTGATCGACGTCATGCTCGATCCCGAGGTGTCGGAGCCGGGCAAGGTGGCGGTCTGGTACGCCTTCATTTCGGAATCCCGGGCGCGCGAGGAATACCTTCGGGTCTGCGGCGAGCTGGACCGCACCTATTACCGCATCTTCACCGAGCTGTTCACTCGGCTTATGGCCGAGCGTGCCGCGCCCTCGATCGACGCGGAGGCTCTGGCCGGCGGTCTGGTGGGGCTGCTGGAGAGCCAGTGGCAGGAGATCCTGTTCGAACGGGACGTCTATGACCGTGCCGCCGCGCGCCGCCGCTGCCGACGCTATCTGGCCAGCGTCTGCCCCGAGCGCTTCGACATGCCCGCGCCTGAGGGCCCCGCCAAGACGGCGGAGGTGGCCGAGCCACCGGGGCCGCCCGAGACGCTGCCCGCGTGGACGTACCAGAACGATGAATTCACGGCGCTCGAACGCGCGCACATGTTCCTGCCGTCGTGGCAGATCGTCTGTCACCTCAACGACGTGGCCAAGCCCGGCGACTATGCGACCTTCGAATTGCTCGACGAGCGCGCCTTCGTGATCCGCGGCACGGACGGCCAGCTACGGGCCTTCCACAACGTCTGCCGCCACCGCGCCCACGCCGTGGTGATGGGCGGGCAAGGGACCTGCAAGCGCGCGATTACCTGCCCCTATCACGGCTGGACCTACGAGCTGGACGGCCGGCTCAAGGGTATCCCGGCGGCCGACACCTTCAAGCCCTTCGATCACGGCGAATACGGGCTCAAGAGCCTCGATCTGGAGGTCTTCATGGGCTTCGTGTTCATCCGCTTCGCGGGCGACGGCCCGAGCGTCGCCGAGCGGCTCGCGCCCTATGTCGAAGAACTATCGCACTACCGCCTCGAGGACATGGTTGCCATCGACGAGATGTGGACCGAGCACCACCCGCTCGATTGGAAGAACGCGATGGACAACTACCTGGAGGACTATCATTTCGTGACCGGCCATCCGGGTCTGTCGGCCCTGATGGAGCAGGATTACGACCGCGAGGTCTTGCCGACCGGCACCGCGCGCCTGAGCCATCGCATGAAGGATGACCCGCAGCGCTTCTGGAGCGTGCGGGAATACCGCAAGCTGGTCCCGGCCTACGATCACCTGCCGGAGGAACAGCGCCGGCGCTGGACCTACATCACGCTGTTCCCCTCGGTTCACTTAGACATCTTGCCCGACAAGATGGACTTCTTTCAGATGCTGCCGACCGGCCCGGGCCAATGCGTGCTGCGCGGGCGGACCTACGCCCTGCCCGACGACCGGCGCGAAACCCGCGCGGCGCGCTATCTGAGCTTCCGTATCAACGTACAGGTCCAGGACGAAGACAACTGGCTCACCCATTCGGTGCAGGGCGGGCTGCGCTCCAGCGCCTACGACGTGGGCCTGCTGTCGGACAAGGAAGTGGCGGTCAAGGGCTTCCAGGACTGGATCCGGGCGCAACTTCCGGTCGCCCGGCTGAAGGCCGCGCCGCTGGCCGGCACGGTGGCCCGGCACAACCGGGAGCTGGCCGACGGCAAGCCCGGTTAGGGCACCGGCTCCAACTGCGCGCTACGGCGCCGCCGTAACCGGCGGCATGCGGTAGAGATAGACCTTCGTTCCGTAGGCGTCGTCGGCGGTACGCACCACCGCCGGCGTCCAGCCGGGCACCACGAATCCGTGGCTCAGCACCAGGGCGCCCGCCGCCAATTCGTCCTCGAACTTGGCCCTCAGCCTGCGCATGGCGCCGGGGTAGAGGTAACAGCAGATCACCGCGGCATCGCCCAGTGGCGCGGCGAAGAAGTCGGCCCGGCGCAGCGTCAGGTTCGGGCGCGCCGCCAGGCGCCGCCACACGACCGAGACTAGCCAGGGCAGCGGCGACAGCTCGTAGGCCACGAGAAGATCGAAGGTTCGACTCCTTCATCGTCTACCAAATTTATCAATAGGGTAAAGTATAACTGGCCGGTTCTCTCGGCCTTATTTTTTGGCCAGGGTGACAACCGGGGTGACAAAATGGTCCTAGAACGCCCTCACATCGCCGCTGGTGAGCCGCCGGGCGAT
>JAZFZX010000301.1:0-2500 GCA_036444135.1 Kiloniellales bacterium
CAGTCATCCAGCGCCTTCGGCATGTCCATGTGGGTGCGGCGCTCCGACCTGGAGATCGTGTCGGGAGACCCGAAGATCTGGGAGCGTCCGGCGGCGAGCGGCGGGACCGTGACGTGCGCCTTTTGCCCGGCGTGCGGCTCGCGCCTCTATCACAATGCCAGCGACGACCCCGAGATCTCGAGCGTGAAGGCGGGATCGCTGGACGACACCTCCTGGCTGCGGCCGGTCGGCCACATATGGACCCGAAGCCGGCAGCCCTGGGTCAAGATCGACGACGCACCGCCGTCTCTCGCTTACGAACGAGAGCCGTCCGATTTCGGTGAACTGGAAAGCCGCTGGACGGCGGAGCACCCGGGGGCCTGAGGGACGTTCGTCCCTTCGGGCGCACTGTCGCGGCGAAGAGTACCTAGTAAACCGCGCTGGCTGCACAGCCCGCCGATCAGCTATAAATCCGGCAGCGCCGTTGTCCGCCACCCTCGCCTTTTTCCGCCGGAGCGACCTTGCGACCGGAAATCCTCTTTCCCCTGTTTGCGTCGGTCACCACCCTGTCGGGCATCGGGCCGCGTTTCGCCAAGCTGTTCGAGGGGCTCTGCGGCCCGCACGTCGTCGATCTCTGCTGGCACCTGCCCAGTGGTCTGATCGACCGCCGCTATGCGCCGAAGGTGGCCGCCGCCGAACCGGGGCGTATCGCCACCATGACCCTGCGGGTGGGCGCCCACCGGCGGCCACATAACCCACGCCAGCCCTACCGCGTGCCCTGTCACGACGACAGCGGCAGCCTCGATCTGGTGTTCTTCCACGCCCGCCCGGATTACCTGAACAAGGTCCTACCCGAGGGCGAGCTCAGGATCGTCAGCGGCAAGGTCGAGGTGTTCCAGGAGCGCCTGCAGATCACCCACCCGGACCATATCGGAACGTTGCAGGAAATGGACAAACTCAAGAGCGTGGAACCGGTCTATCCGCTGACCGCCGGCCTATCGCTCAAGGTGGTGGGCAAGGCCGTGCGGGCCGCCCTGGAATGCGCACCCGAGCTGGTGGAATGGGATGACCCGGCCTTTCTCGAACGCCAGGGCTGGCAAAGCTGGCAGACCAGCCTGCTGACCGCGCACAATCCCGGATCGCTGGACGCGCTGTCGCCGACCTTGACGGCGCGGGCGCGCCTCGCCTACGACGAACTGCTGGCCAATCAACTGGCGCTCTCGCTGGTGCGCGCCCAGCAGCGCCGACAGAAGGGCCGCGCGGTACGGGGCGATGGGCGGCTGCGGTCACGTACCCTGGAGGCCCTGCCCTTCCGCCTCACCGCCTCGCAGACGCAAGCCGTAGCCGAGATCACCGCCGACATGGCCGGCCAGGACCGCATGCTGCGCCTGTTGCAAGGCGATGTCGGCAGCGGCAAGACCGTGGTGGCGCTGCTCGCCATGCTGGCGGCGGCCGAGGCGGGAGGACAGTCGGTCCTCATGGCGCCGACCGAGATCCTGGCCCGCCAGCACTTCCAGACGGTTCAACCCCTGGCCGCCGCCGCGGGCGTGGGCGTCGAGATCCTGACCGGCCGCGACAAGGGCAAGACGCGCGAGGCGGTGCTGCAACGCCTGGCCAGCGGCGAGTCGGCGATTGCCGTGGGCACCCATGCGCTGTTCCAGCAGGACGTGGCGTTCCGCGACCTGGCGCTGGCGGTGATCGACGAGCAGCACCGTTTCGGCGTGCACCAGCGCCTGACGCTGACCGGCAAGGGACGAAGCGTGGACGTCCTGGTGATGACCGCAACGCCCATTCCGCGCACCTTGATGCTGACCGCCTACGGCGACATGGACGTCTCGAAGCTGCTGGAGAAGCCGGCCGGCCGGCAGCCGGTCGATACCCGCGCGCTGCCGCTGGACCGCATCGCAGAGGTCATCGAAGCCGTGTCCCGGGCGTTGTCGCGCGGCACCAAGGTCTACTGGGTCTGCCCGCTGGTCGAAGAGTCGGAGGTCAGCGACCTGGCCGCGGCAGAGGCGCGTCATGGCGACTTGCAGGCCCGTTTCGGCGCGCGCGTCGGCCTGGTGCACGGCCGCATGAAGGGTCCCGACAAAGACGCCGCCATGCAGGCCTTCGCCGGCGAGGGCATCGACCTGCTGGTCGCGACCACGGTCATCGAAGTCGGCGTCGACGTGCCGCTGGCGACCGTCATGGTCATCGAGCACGCCGAACGTTTCGGCCTGGCGCAGCTGCATCAACTGCGCGGGCGCGTCGGGCGCAACACCGATCGATCGACCTGCCTGCTGCTCTATCAGGGGCCGTTGGGCGAAGCGGCGCGGGCGCGCATCCGCATCCTGCGCGAGACTGACGACGGTTTCCGCATCGCCGAGGAAGACCTGCGTCTGCGCGGCGCCGGCGAGTTGCTGGGCACGCGGCAGAGCGGGATTCCCGAATTCCGCCTGGCCGACCTCGCCGTCCACGAAGAGCTGCTGGCCGCCGCCCGCGACGACGCCCGCCTGATCCTGGACAAAGACCCGCAATTGGA
>JAZFZX010000302.1:0-2565 GCA_036444135.1 Kiloniellales bacterium
CACAAGGACGCCGTGATCAAGCAGGGCGACACGGCCATGGTGTTCGTCGCCAACGGCGAGGTCGCCGAGCCGCGCGAAATCACGCTCGGCGAAGCGGTCGGCAGCCGTTACGAGGTACTGACTGGGCTCGAGGAGGGTGAACTCGTCGTGGTGCGTGGCAACGAACGCCTGCGTCCGGGCGACAAGGTCCGCATCGACGGGGCCTCCTGATGAATCTCATCCGCCTCGCCATCGAGCGGCCCATCGCCGTCGTTGCGGCCGTGCTCATGGTGCTCATGTTCGGCCTGGTGGCGCTCGAGAACATCCCCATACAACTGGCCCCCGACGTCAACCGCCCGGTCATCACGGTCACCACCTACTGGCCCGGCGCGGCCCCCGCCGAAATCGAGCGCGAGATCACCAACCTCCAGGAAGAGGAGATGAGCGGCCTGGCGGGCCTGCGCCAGATCACCGCCCGCGCCGAGCAGGGGCGCAGCCGGCTGACCCTCGAGTTCAATGTCGGCACCAACATGGACCGCGCCTTGCTGCTGGTCGCCAACCGGCTCGACAGGGTCGCCGACTACCCCGAGGAGGCCGACGAACCGACGCTGGACACCGCCGGCAGCGAGGACAGCCCGATCGCCTGGTTCATCGTCAAACGCGTGGAGGGCAACGACCGTCCGGTCCACGAGTACGGCGATTTTGTCGAGGACGTCATCAAGGACCGCATCGAGCGCGTGCCGGGGGTCAGCCGGGTGAATGTCTACGGCGGCAGCGAGCGTGAGATTCAGGTGACCGTGGAGGCCCAGCTGCTCGCCCGTTACGGGCTGACGGTCAGCGAGGTGACACAGGCGTTGCGGGCCGCCAACGCTTCCGTATCCGCCGGCGACGTAGAGGAAGGCAAACGCCGCTACGTGGTGCGCACCGAAGGCGAGCTCAACGATTTGGACGACATCGGCAAGGTCGTGCTCCGGTCCTTTGACGATCCGGCGACCGGCCGCCTGGCGCGGGTCACCGTATCGGACGTGGCCGACGTTTCCTTCGGCTTCAAGAACCCGACCTCGTCGATCCGCATCCTCGGCGAATCCGCAATGGCCTTCAACGCGGTACGCGAGACCGGCGCGAATGTCATCGAAACCATGCAGGGCATCGGCGAAGCCGTCGACGAGCTGAACCAATCGGTGGTGCCGGGCGCAGGCCTGACCTTGCAGCAGGTCTATGACGAGACGGTATACATAGATTCGGCGATCGCGCTGGTGCGCCAGAACATATGGATCGGGGGCACCCTGGCGGCCCTGATCCTGCTGCTGTTCCTGCGATCCTTCAGGGCGACCTTCGTCATCTCGATCGCCATACCGGTCTCGGTAATCGGCGCCTTCGTGGCGATGGCCGCGCTGGGGCGGTCGATCAATGTGATTTCGCTGGCCGGCCTAGCGTTTGCCGTCGGCATGGTGGTCGATGCGGCGATCGTCGTGCTGGAAAACATCTACCGGCTCCGCGAGGAGGGCCGCCCGGTGCGCGAAGCGGCCTACGAAGGCGCGCGTCAGGTGTGGGGCGCCGTATTGGTTTCGGCGCTGACCACGGTCATGGTCTTCATCCCCATCCTGGTCATGGAGCTCGAGGTGGGCCAGCTGTTCCGCGACATCGCGGTGGCAATCTCGGTTTCGGTGCTGCTGTCGCTGGTGGTCTCGATCACCGTGATCCCCGCCCTGGCCCGTTATCTGTGGGGCGGGCGGCGCGATTCGACGGCCGGCGGCGGCGCGCTTACCGTCAAGCGTTTGCCGCTGCCCGGCGTCGACTGGCTGGCCGGCGTCTCCCTGCGCGCCGTCATGGCGTTCGCCCGCGGCGTCGTGCGCAGCAAGACGCTCGCCCTCTGCGTCGTGGCGGTGGTGGTCGTTATCACCTCGGCTGCCGCCTGGCGCTATCTGCCCAAGTTGGAATACCTGCCCGAAGGCAACCGCAACCTGGTGTTCGGGATCATCATTCCGCCCCCGGGTTACAACCTGCAGACCATGACCGAGATCGCCGAGGGGATCGAATCGGAGATCCGGCCCTATTGGTCGAGCGAGTCCGGTCCCGATGCCGCGCCCGGCGGACCGCCGAGGATCGAGCGCTTCTTCTTCGTCGCGACCCGCGCCAGCACGTTTTTGGGCGCTATCTCCGAAGAGCCACAGCGGGTGGCGGAGTTGATTCCGGTCCTGCAGAAATCGGTGTTCCGCGAGCCAGGCACCTTCGGCTTCATCAACCAGCCGTCGATCTTCGGCCGCGGTCACGGCGGCGGCCGCAAGATCGAGCTCGACGTGTCCGGCAACGAACTGGAGGACATTCTCGAGGTCGCGGGCCGGGCGGTGCGCAAGATCGTCGAGGTGATGCCTCTGGATGAGGGCAACCAGCTGCGCCCCAATCCGGGACTCGAGCTGGGCGCGCCCGAGGTACGGGTAATCCCGGACCGCATGCGGCTGGCCGACAACGGCGTCAGCGCCCGCGAGCTCGGCGAGACGATCGATGCCTTCAACGACGGGCTACGGGTGGCGGAGGTGACGGTCGGCAGCACCCGCATGGACCTGACCTTGCAGGGCCCCAACA
>JAZFZX010000303.1:0-2265 GCA_036444135.1 Kiloniellales bacterium
CAGACCACCGTATCCGGCGTCAGCAGATCGAGAAAACCGCGCGGCGGTGCGAAGATCCGCTCGAGCCCGGTGCGGAAGCGGTCGAGGCGGGCTCGTTGCCGCTCGAGCCGGCGTCGCCGACGCGCGATCGCCGCGGTCTCGTCGCAGCCCAGCCGCAGCGCGGCGCCCAGGGCGGCGAGACGGCCCTCGACAAGCGCCATCTCGACACCCCCGATCGCCGCGCAGTCGCCCACCGCGAACACGCCGCCAATGCTGGTTTCCAGGGATCTCGAGCGAATCGGCAGCCACCCGCCGCGCAGCAGGTCGAAACGGTGGCAGCAATCAAGCAACTGGGTCAACTCGACCGATGGCGTCAAGCCAAATCCGGTGACCAGGGTGTTGGCGGCGATGGTCCGGGCACGCCCCCGATCGACGCGCCCATTAGGGTCGATCGCTGCGATGGTAACCGCGTCGACTGCGTCGCCGCCGCTGGCTTCGACCACGGTCTCCCCGCTGCATAGCGGGATTCCAGCGGCCATTAGCGCCGATCGGTATTGCGCAGCCAGGCAAACGATGGCGGGGGCAGCAATCAGCCGCGGCACCTGGCGCCATAGCCGGCGATTGATCGGCGCCGCCTCGACCACGGCGGCGACATCGACTCCGGCGCGCAGCAGGTTCGTCGCGACCACCAGCAACAGGGGCCCGTTGCCGGCGACGACGGTGCGCCCGCCGGGGACGATGCGCTGGCCCTTGGCCAAGTTTTGTACCGCGCCGGCGGTGACGACGCCGGGCAGAGTCCAGCCGGGAAACGGAACCGGCCGGTCGTAGGCCCCGGCGGCCACAACGACGGTGCCGGCGTGGACCCGGCCCGAGCGTGCCCCCGCCGTGTAGGCCAGCACACCGGGTTCGGGCGCATCCCACACCACGGCGCCGGGCAGATACGTCACCAGCGGATGGTCGAGGACGCGAAACAGCGCCTCAGCACGTGCCATTTCCTTGTCGGAAGCGCTGCGGCGGTGACGGCGGAAAGCGCCCGGCGGCTGACGGAAGTACTGTCCGCCGGGACACGGGTTGTCATCGATCAAGGTGACCGACAGTCCGTAGGTCACGGCCTCCGTTGCGGCGGCGAGTCCGCCTGGTCCAGCGCCAACGATGGCTAGGTCGCAGGTCTTCAACCGTCACCCCCGGCGCCGGGTCCGTGTTGGGTCTCGACCCGCATATCCGGCGCGGCCGGGGTCACGCATGACCGGACATTGGGGCATCCATCGACCACCACGACACATTCCCAGCAAACCCCCATGACGCAGTAGGGCCCGCGACGCTCTCGCAACCGCGTGGTCAAGCGGCTGTGTCTGCGGCCCGCGACGAGCAGGGCGGCGGCGATGCTTTCTCCACGGTACGCCCGCACCGGCGTGTCGTCCATGAAGAAGGTGAACGCGTCGCCACGGTCGAGACCATCCTCGATGCGCCGGAAGCCGCTCGCAAGGGTCATTGCAGGAACCGCGCGGGACTGAAGCGCTGCATGGGGAGCGATGTGTGTCCGGAGGCGATGAGCTGGCATAGCAGGTGTCCCAGCGCCGGACCTTGCGAGTAGCCGCCGCGGGAGCAGCCGACGACGAACGCGCTTTCGTTGCCGGGCAGCGCGCCGAATAGCGGCAGGGCGTCGGGAGTGACCGCCTCGAAGCCCGACCATGACCGCACCACGCGGAGATCGGCGAGGGCGGGAACGACCCGCGCCGCAAATCGAAGGTTGTGCAACAGGCGCACGTAATCGAGCTCCTTGCGACCGCTCTCGCGCCCGCCCCGACCTTGCCAGCCGCCGCCGATGATGCAGGTACCGTTCGCATATTGCTTCACCGAAAGCATGCCCCCGATATGGGTCACAATCCGATCCATGATGCTCGGTGACGGTTCGGTGATGGTCAGCATATTGACGTCGACCATGACCGGCAGGTCGACGCCCAGCATGGCCGCGATGTCTCCCAACCAGGCGCCGGCGGCAATGACCAGAATCCGGCAACCCACTACGCCGGCCCCCGTCACGACCCGGAAGCCGTCGCCGCGGTTATCGATCGCGTCGACGCCGGCATTTCCGATGACGCGGCCGCCGGCCCGGCCGACGGCCAGGATCAGACCGTGGCCGGCCGAGAGAGGCACGGAAAGGCTGTCCCAGGGACAATGAGAGGCCGCGAGCACGTCGTGGCCGAGCCACGGCGCCGCGGCGCGCATCGCGTCGCCCTCCAGCACCTCGACCTCGAGCCCCTGCGCCTGCTGGTCCGCGACCGA
>JAZFZX010000304.1:0-2341 GCA_036444135.1 Kiloniellales bacterium
GGATGTGGCGCTTCCGTCTGATCCAGGGACGCGAGATCTGGGACGTGCACGGAGCCTGGATCACCGAACGCCAGCCTCGCTTCGGCCCGGATATCGCGGCCCGCTTCGAATGGGCCGAAAGCATTGCTGAGGAAGCTGCCGCCGAAGCCCGGCGGGCGCGCGAAGACTTCGCCCAACGAATGCACGGCCGGCTGGCCGGCGGCCGTGTGGTCTGTCTGCCGGCCGCGCCCGACATTGCCCCGCGCACGGACGCCTCACCGGAGGACGTCGTCCGGAACCGCGACCGGGTCCTTTGCCTGACCAGCACGGCCGGCCTGGCCCGCCTGCCGCAGATCACCCTGCCGCTGGGTCAACTGTCCGGCTGTCCGCTGGGTTTGTCGCTGATGGGCGGGCCGGGCAGCGATCTCTCGCTCCTGGCCTTCGCCGAGTCGCTCTGCGGGCCGCTGTCCTGGCCACCGGAAAACATCGGCAGCTAACTGCGCCGTTGCGCTTGCCGGCGGCCTAGCTGTCGTACTGGATCAGCGACGTGAAGGGAATGTCGAGGCGTTCGCGCCCCTTGAGGAAGGTCAGCTCGATGATGCAGGCGCCGGCTCGCACGTCGGCCCCGAGTTTGCGCAGCAACTGGGCCGACGCGTTCATCGTGCCGCCGGTCGCCAAGAGGTCGTCGATCACGACGACGCGCTGGCCGGGTTCGAGCGCATCGGCCTGAACCTCGACGGTATCGGTGCCGTATTCGAGGTCGTAGGTATAAGGCACGGTTTCACCCGGCAGTTTGCCCTTCTTGCGGATCATCAGGAACCCGATCCCGAGCTTGAGGGCGAGCGGCGCGGCCACCAGAAAGCCGCGCGATTCGATGCCGGCCAGAAGGTGCGGCGCGTGCGGTTCGACGGCCTCGGCCATGCGCTCGACCGTGGCCTGCCAGCCGGCCGGGTGCAGCAGCAGGGTGGATATGTCGTAGAACAGGATGCCCGGCTTCGGAAAATCGGGGATCGTCCGGATGTGGTGGCTTAGGTTCATGGCTCGGCCCTTTGCCCTGGACTCCGCGGGTGTGGCGACCCGGCGGCTATCCTACCGGGCGCCCCGGCGGCGTCAAATCCCGTGGCCTCGGTTCCGCGGGCGCGCCGCGAGGCTTGACCGTATCGGCAAAGTCGGTCGTGCCCCATTTTGGAATCCTGCCGAAGCGACGCCCTGAACGTCCACATTATTGGCGGGTCGGGTCTGCTTTACGGCCAACACCGCGAATGCACGAGATGCGCGATGAGCCTGTTTTCGGTATCTGCTTTACCCCCGAAGGCGGACGTTCAATGCCATGTGGTCTTATGTCCGCACATGACCCAAAGCGGACATTGGCTGCGGTGGACGCCGATATGAACAAGTGCCGATCCAGGACGTTCTAGCGTGTTCGAAAACAGTGCGGTTCGTTCCACGCATCCGGTCAGTGCGGGAAAAAGTTTTGCGGCGACAGGAATAATCCTGTCTTCTGCTTGTTGACGAGGCTGTGGCCATAGGCCAATTCAACCCGTTAGTCCGTCAAGGAGGAGAAGTTGATCATGAAACGCATCCTAACCGCTGCGATTCTATCGCTCTTCGTTTCCGGTCCAGCCTTTGCTGGCACCTGCCCGCTCATGGTAAAGGGCATCGATGCCGCGTTGGCGGCGATGCCGGACCTTAGCGCCGAGAAGACGGCGGAGGTCAAGAGCCTGCGGGACGAAGGCGACGCGCAGCACCAGGCTGGGCAGCACGCAGAGTCGGTTGAGACCCTGCAAAAGGCCAAAGACATTCTCGGGCTCTGACAACAGATGGCGGGCGTCGTGGCTCATTGGTGCGCCGTCACGCTTTGTAAGAGCTAGTACCGAGGGTAGCGGTCGCGCGATACGACGCAGCCATTGATCGAGGTGATCCCCAGGCTCCGGCGCTCCGCGCGGGCCCTGACTCACCCGATCTGGCGGATGAGTCGGTGCAGGACTGCCTAGAGCGGGCCTGGGGCGCCTCGCCTTGTGGCGTCCCGGCAGTACCCCCGAAACCGGACATCGGAAGCGGGATGACCGCTTCTCGCCTGATGACGTCTGCTTATACCAAATCTCGAAGATGATCACCCATCTCACCGGGGTCTCTTGCCCGATGCCCCACATCGCGCTGCATGCCGCGCCTACCCGGCGGACCGCTTCGCCCCATGAGATGGGTGATCATCTTCGAGACTTGGTATTAACCCCCAAGAGCGGACGTAGATCGCTATGGCGCGGAATGTCCGCTTTTCACCCTTTGCGGACATTCGCACCGTCCCTCAAAGCCGAGCGGCCGCTCGGGAACGCTCGCCTTGCGCAGCGCATCGAGACGATGT
>JAZFZX010000305.1:0-4091 GCA_036444135.1 Kiloniellales bacterium
GCGCACACCGCCACAAACGCAGCCGCCCTCGTGCACGTCTCCCATCGTCCTCTCCCCTGGTCAGAAAACCCCCGGATCTCTGCTGTCTTGGATGGCCGCCACATTCGCGCGCCCGCGCCCGGCGCACGATGATTGCCATTTTTATACCACGGCTTGTTAGCAACGCCAGAACGGCACACGCGGCCTGCTGGGCACCGGCACGTTGGCGGATGTGAAGGGCACGGGCCAGGTTGATTCTGGTAGGACGCCATGCCCCAACCGAGACATCGGTATACGGCCAGTCATCCGCCTCAGCGCCACTTCAGGTCATAGATGTCGGCCTGGCTGGGCTTGCCGTCATGTACCTCAATGGCCAAGGCGTTCCCCAGGATTACGCCAGAGCTATGAAGGGCTATATGCCAAACTCGACCCTTGTGGTGGAGATCGCGGTCACTTTGTCATCCTGGCCGTAGGTAATGCTGAGATGGTAGCGCTCACCCTGGCTCTCGATCCTTGTGCCGGTAAACTCCCACAGGCCAAAGGTTAAAAGACTCATGGTCGTATGGGCGACAGCACGCAGCTTGCTCGGTTCGTTGCCGATCTCGTATTCGTAGAGATAGACCGACGTGCCGTCATCCCCGATAATCGCGGGCTTTATCGTCAGGGGGCTGCCAAGCGCCAACTCGACCTCGTCGCGGGTGGCGCCGATCCTGATGGCATCGAGGTCGGGGGCCTTCTTGCCTTCCAAGGCCATGGAGCCAGAAGCTACGTTCCATGGTGGTATGGGTCCAACGCAAGCCTGTAGGGGCAACACGAGCAGCGCAAGGACGAGGAAGAGACGGGCTTTCATCTGACCCTCCCAGGGTGACATCCATGCAGATACTAACCGGATAGCCACCGAATTCCCTATTTTGGTACGTGCGTTGCAACTCTTTATGGAAGTATATTTTAGTTGCATCTCCCGACGACAAACATTTGCGTCCGTTACCTGTGCCCGTGCCGACGCTCGTCACAGTGCCGTCAGGTGTAAGGGTCTTAATCGGCATCGGCCCATCATCTGGTGCCGTTCGGAGCCTTGAACCCCGCCACTCGGCGACCAGGTGCTCCCCGTGAAGCTGACGGTTGGGTGGCGGCTCAGCGTCAAAGGAGCGTTGCGACTTCGGCCTCGCCCCGCATGCGTTCGATCTCCGCAAACTCCTCGTCAAAGGCTGTCTGTATGTCTTCCTGGTCGTTTTCGCACAACTCTTGAGGTCTTTGTCTCCTGCCGCACCTATTGGAGAGTTCCTCTTGAGCCGCCTCCAGCTGCTCGACGGCGACCACGATACGATTATCGAAGAAGAGGTCGCGTTCGATCTCGCTCGGGAAACGCGCGGGGATCATGACGACGTTGATGCTCTCGGGATATTTCGAGGAGGCGCCGGTAGACACGTCAACGGCCACGCCGGTGATCCCGCCAAAGATCGCGTTTCCTAGCGTCATCCCTTCGAATTCCGAAGGAAGCTCGCCGGTGCCGGTGAGATAGCCCTCCTTGTCGCATTTGACAGTGATGTCGTCACTGTCCCGACCGACCTCGATCGACCCCGGTGTGACGTTTATGGCACCAATGGTCCGGCCCTCACGCGTGAGCTCACAAACGGCGCCTTCAGGGTCGCTGGTCACGCTCACTGTCTGGTACGTCCCCTCGACGTTAGTTGAACAGGCCGCTGCAAGGCCTGCCAGGCCCAGTACAAGGCTTCTGAACATGAACTGCTTGACACGGGTCATCAATCTATCCTCCTCGTTCCGCGCCCGGCGTAACGCTCGAGCCGCTTGGGCCGGCTTTGCCCGGTTGCCTTTAACGATACGGCGATCTGGGAATGGGAGACTATTCCCGGCGACGGGTAGTCCATAGCCGTACGAATTTCCATTTCTTGTGCTTCGGAGTTTTTTCTCTGCCCGTTATCGCATCCGCCGTGACATCACGCGGCTCTTATCAGCAGACATTCGAGTCGTGGTTCCGGGTCAGGCGCCTGCCGGTGACCGGTTTTCCGATCGTAAGCCGCGCCGCGCATCGATTTGCGTTGCCATCGCGCGGGATTTGAGGTGACCATGCAGGCGGTATTGCCGCCCGTCCCGGCTCCGCTGAATCGGGGCCCGGAAGCCGGCAACGAGGGATGGAGCCGCGTCATGGACTTGCACCGGATCGAGGGTGCGCCGGAAGCGCGTTACGAGATCGAGGCCGTTGCGGTCGACGCGCTGGGCCGGCGGCTGCTGGTGCGCCGGGGCATCAAGGATGGCGGACTCGTCATGGCCGGCGGCGCGCTGGGCTAGATCGCATGTCGGCCGGGGACGCCTTGGAGCGGGGGGTGCGAGCGGGCCGATGAAGGTCGCCTATACGGATTTCATCCAGTCTGACCTGGATCTGGAGGCGGGGCTGCTGGGCGAGGCCGGCATGACGTTGGTCCCGGCGGCGGCGCCATGTCGGACGCCGGACGAGGTGATCCGCCTGGCTGACGGCGCCTTCGGCCTGCTCGTGCAGGCAGCGCCCGTAACGCGCGCGGTCTTCGAGGCCCTGCCGGCCCTGCGCGTCGTCAGCGTGCCGGGCATCGGGGTCGATTCCATCGATTTGGACGCGGCCGGGGACCACGGCGTGTGGGTCGCCAACGTGCCCGACGCCAATCTGACCGAGGTGGCCACCCATGCCGTCGCCATGACGCTGTCCCTGATCCGTCATCTGCCGCTGTTCGACCGCGACGTCCACGGCGGGACTTGGGGCTACGAGCTGACCGGGCCCCTGCACCGGCCGGGCCATCTGACCTTCGGCCTGGTCGGCCTGGGGCGCATCGGCCGCTTGACCGCGTCCTATGCCGCGCCGATGTTCGGGTCGGTCATGGCGTTCGATCCGCTCGTTCCGCAAGACGCCTGGCCGGGCGAGGTCGTGCGCGCGGAGGATCTGGCGGCGCTGTTCCGGCAGAGCGACGTCGTCTCGCTGCACCTGCCATTGACCGCGGAGACGCAAGGGCTGGTGGGCGCGGAGCTGCTCGCCGAGATGAAGCCTGGAAGCTACCTGGTCAATGTGTCGCGGGGGCCGATCGTCGATATAGGCGCCCTGCTGGCGGCCCTCGACCGCGGCCACCTGGCGGGCGCGGCGCTCGACGTCCTGCCGCACGAGCCGCCGGCGGCGGACGATCCCGTCCTCGGCCATCCGAGGGTTCTGTTGAGCCCGCACGCGGCGTTCTATTCATTGGAATCCGAGGAGGAGCTTGCGCGCCGCTCGGTGACCAACATCATCGATCTGGCGCGCCAGGGCCGCCCGCACAGCGTGGTGGTCGAGGGAACGCGCTGATACCCGAATATCCTTAAGGGGGAGGACGGCGAGGCATGGGGCATCAACAAATTTGCGGGGAGGCGCTGGTCCGCCTGCTGGAACGCTATGGCGCCGACACGGTCTTTGGCATTCCCGGCGTCCATACGCTCGACCTCTATCGCGGATTCGCCAACAGCAAGATCCGCCACGTTCAGTCGCGCCACGAACAGGGCGCCGTGTTCATGGCCGACGGTTATGCCAGGGCGAGCGGCAAGCCCGGCATATGCTTCCTGATTACCGGGCCGGGGGTGACCAACGGGGCCACCGGCTTGGGACAGGCCTTTGCCGACTCGATCCCGGTGCTGATGATCTCCAGCGACACGGCGTCCTACAGCCGGGGAAAGGGCTGGGGCTGCCTGCACGAGATCACCGACCAGCAGGCGGTCACCGCACCGCTCACGGCGTTCAGCGCGACGGCGCTGTCGCCGGACGAGGTGCCGCAACTGATTGGGCAGGCCTATTCGGTCTATGATTCGGGCCGCCCGCGGCCGGTGCATATCTCGGTTCCGATCGATGTCCTGGCCGCCGCGACGGAGGCGGATTGGCAGCCGCGCACGCCGCCCTCGCGGCCGATGCCGGACGCCGCGCGAATTCAGGCCGCGGCCGACCTGTTGGCGCAGGCGGAGCGGCCGATGCTTTACCTGGGTGGCGGCGCGGCGAAGGCCACCGCCTCGGCCGTCGAGATCGCGGAGCGCCTTTCGGCGCCGGTGATCAGCAGCAACGCCGGCAAGGGCATCGTCCCCGACTCCCACCCGCTGTGCCTCGG
>JAZFZX010000306.1:0-2479 GCA_036444135.1 Kiloniellales bacterium
ATCGAAGGCGAGGACGCGCAGTTCGTCCTGGCGGACGCGGCCTCGCCCACCATCGTGCGGGATCGGTCGGATTCGAGCGCGCTTTACGTTCTCATGCCCATGCGGGTGTGAGGCGCGCGCCGAGACAGCGGTTGGCGAGTACAGCAAACCTTTTGCAAGCGGACAGAACGGCGATGTGCGCCAAGGCGCCGGAGGCGGGGAAATTCGCGCGCGATGCTCATCCGCACGCCGCCGCCGGCGCCCTGTGGCTGGCGCGCCTCAGCCTGACGGATTTCCGCTGCTACGGGCAGGCGACTTTCGAGGTCGACCACCGTCCCGTCGTGCTGACCGGCCCGAACGGAGCGGGAAAGACGAACCTTCTGGAGGCCATATCGCTGCTTGCCCCCGGCCGCGGCCTGCGCGGCGCGCGGCTGAACGAGATCGACCGGCGGGCGGAGCCCGGCGCTCGGGCCGCTGGCCGGCCCGCGCAGGGCGGCTGGTCGGTGGCGGCGCGGGTTATGACGCCGGACGGGCCGCGCGACGTGGGGACGGGGCGCGAGACCGATGAGGCGAACGGTGACGCCGGCGAGACACGTGAACGCCGGCTGGTCAAGATCGACGGCTCCTTCGCCAAGGGCCAGCAGGCCTTGGCCGGGGTGCTGAGGCTGGTCTGGCTGACGCCGCGGATGGACGGCCTGTTCCGCGAAGGCCCAGGCCCGCGGCGGCGTTTCCTGGACCGGCTGGTGACCGGCTTCGATTCCGGTCATGCCGGCCGTCTGGCGGCCTACGAGCAGGCCCTGCGGCAACGCGGGCGGCTGCTGAAGACCGGCGAGGGCGACGCGAGTTGGCGCTCGGCGCTGGAAGACACCATGGCGCGCTATGGTATCGCCATCGCCGCGGCCCGGCGCGGTTTTGTCCTCGATCTGGCGCGCGCCTGTGCCGTCGGCATCGGGCCGTTTCCGCGGGCGCAGGTCTCTGTGGCGGGCGAGGTGGACGACTGGCTGGGCGAAATGCCGGCGCTGCGCGCCGAGGACGAGCTGCGCGCGCGCCTGGCCGCGTGCCGCGCCCAGGACGGTGAAGCCGGCGGTGCCGCTGTCGGTCCGCACCGCAGCGATTTCGTGGTCGCCGATCTGGAGACCGGCCAGCCAGCCAGCCAGGGATCGACCGGCGAGCAGAAGGCGCTGCTGCTTTCGATCGTGCTGGCCCATGCCCGGCTGGTCGCGCTCGAGCGGGATGCGCCACCGGTTCTGCTGCTCGACGAGGTTGCCGCTCACCTGGATCGGGCCCGGCGCGCCAGGCTGTTCGAGGAAGTCTTGGCGCTCGGCGCCCAGGCCTGGTTGACAGGAACCGAAGCCGCGCTGTTCGACGAGCTGGGCCGGGCCGCACAGCATTATCGGGTGGAAAACGCCACGCTGACGCCGCTGGCGTGAAGCGTTGAATGGAGAGTGTCGTAACAAATCCATGACCAAGACCAAGGCAAAAGAGAAACCGGCCGGCCGCGCCGGCAAAAAGCAGCGCGCCAGCGCCGATTACGATGCGGACTCGATCAAGGTGTTGCGCGGCCTGGAGGCCGTGCGCAAACGGCCGGGCATGTATATCGGCGACACCGAGGACGGCTCGGGCCTGCACCACATGGTCTACGAGGTGGTGGACAACTCCATTGACGAAGCCCTGGCTGGCTATTGCGATTCGATCGAGGTCATTCTGAATGGCGATGGCTCCGTCAGTGTGAACGACAATGGCCGCGGCATTCCGGTGGATGTCCATTCCGAGGAAGGGGTGTCCGCGGCGCAGGTGATCATGACCCAACTGCACGCCGGCGGAAAATTCGACCAGAATTCCTACAAGATCTCCGGCGGCCTGCACGGCGTCGGCGTTTCCGTGGTCAACGCCCTGTCGGAATCGCTGGAATTGCGCATTTTCCGGGACGCGCAAGAGCACCTCATACGCTTCGTCGACGGCGAACCCGAGGCCCCGCTCGGGGTGGTCGGCGCCTGCGACGGGAAAACCGGCACCGAGATCACCTTCGTGCCGTCGCGCAAGACCTTCTCCAACCCCGAGTACGACTTCAACACGCTGGAACACCGCCTGCGCGAGCTGGCGTTCCTAAATTCGGGGGTTCGCCTGACGTTGCGCGACGACCGCCACGCCGAGCCGCGAGTGGTGGAGTTGCACTACGATGGCGGCCTCGAGGCCTTCGTGCGCTATATCGACCGCACCAAGACGCCGCTGGTCGAACCACCGGTGCTGATCATGGCCGAGCGCGAGGGCCTGACCGTCGAATTGGCCCTGCAATGGACCGAAAGCTATCACGAAACGGTGCTCTGCTTCACGAACAACATCCCCCAGCGCGACGGCGGCACGCACTTGGCGGGCTTCCGGGCGGCGCTGACGCGCCAGATCAACGCCTATGCGGTCGCCTCCGGCCTGGCCAAGAAGGAAAAGGTCCAGCTGACCGGTGACGATGCCCGCGAAGGCTTGACCTGCGTGCTCTCCGTCA
>JAZFZX010000307.1:0-3690 GCA_036444135.1 Kiloniellales bacterium
GTTGGCGCAGATCAGCGGCGACCCCAATCAGCCGCGGCGGCATTTCCGGGTCCGCCGCCCGGCCAAACTGGCGCCCGAGGAGGCCGAATCGATCTATCGGGGACTGATCGACGATCTCATCGCGGGATACGCGGCCGCCGAGCACCCGGCGGCACGGGACTACCGCAATTGGCCGCGCTACAACACGGCGCCCTACCTCTCGGTCACCCACGGCAACGTCTACATCAACAATTACGCCAACGAGACGGCCGAGGCCTATGGCCGCTTCGAAGAGGCGGGCCGCCTGCCCGTCGGCGCGGTCGTCGCCAAGGACAGCTTCATCGCCGAACGCTCGGGCGAAATCAGGCCCGGGCCGCTGTTCCTGATGGAAAAGATGGGCAAGGGCTTCAATTACGTCAGCGGCGACTGGCGCTACATCATGATCATGCCCGACGGCGTGCTGTTCGGCGAAACCTACGGCGAGGACGCGGAGCGAGTCGAGTACTGCATCGGCTGTCACCTGGCCGTCGAAGACCAGGACCACCTGTTCTTCGTACCGAGCCCATTCAGGACCGGCGAGTAGGGCCCGAGCCTGAGTCGCGCGCGCCACCCGGCACGCCGGTCGCGGCCCTTCACGACGGCCCCACGGCAGGTCGCGTGTAAACCCCTCTGACGCCTATATATTGTGGTGATTGTGCGCTGCAGCACAAAATCTTGTGAGAATCCAAGTGACTCTCCCCACATCTTGTGCTTATCTACCCACCCTCCACTAAATCTGGCGGCAGGCCAAGCAACAGGCTGAGCGGCCGGCCCGATCGGAGGACCAGCTTCTGGGGGGCTGAGCCGGAGGCGGGCCTGCTGGGTTCGTTGTGTGGGAACGGTTTCGCCTCCTGCGCAGGGCAATAATCAAGAGAGGGGATATTCTCGCATGCGAATTTCGCGCCGTTTCACCGAAGCCGGCAAAGACGTTTACGACAGCATCGAGTTCCACAGCACCTCCAGCGAGATTCGCAATCCCGACGGCTCCGTTGTCTTCAAGGCCGAAATGATCGAAGTGCCGACCGGCTGGAGCCAGGTCGCCAGCGACGTCATGGCGCAGAAATATTTCCGCAAGCGCGGCGTGCCCAAGGCCCTAAAGCGCGTCGAGGAGAACGGCGTGCCCGCGTGGCTGTGGCGTTCGCTGCCGGACGATGAGGCCCTCGCCGGCCTGCCCGACGGCGAACACGAGGGCGGCGAGACCAGCGCCAAGCAGCTGTTCGACCGGCTCGCCGGCACCTGGACCTACTGGGGCTGGAAGGGCGGCTATTTCGACGGAGAAGAGGACGCCCAGGCCTACTACGACGAGGTGCGCTTCATGCTGGCCCGCCAGATGGCCGCGCCCAACTCCCCGCAATGGTTCAACACCGGGATCTACTGGGCCTACGGCATCGACGGGCCGAGCCAAGGCCACCACTACGTGGATTATCAGAGCGGTGAGCTGGTCCGCTCCGAGAGCGCCTATGAACACCCCCAGCCGCATGCCTGCTTCATCCAGTCCGTCGCCGACGACCTGGTCAACGAGAACGGCATCATGGACCTCTGGGTGCGCGAGGCGCGCCTGTTCAAGTACGGCTCGGGCACCGGCACCAATTTCTCGCGGCTGCGCGGCGAAGGCGAACCGCTGTCCGGCGGCGGCCGGTCGTCCGGCCTGATGAGCTTCCTCAAGATCGGCGACCGCGCGGCCGGCGCCATCAAATCAGGCGGCACCACGCGCCGCGCCGCCAAGATGGTGACCGTCGACATCGACCATCCCGACATCGAGAACTACATCGCCTGGAAGACGGTCGAGGAACAGAAGGTGGCGGCGCTGGTCACCGGATCCAAGCTCTGCAACCGGCATCTGAACGCGATCATGCGCGCCTGCGGCGAGGGGGCCGAAAATCTGACCGAGCCCGACGATGCCTTCCAGCCGAAGCTGAACCCCGCCCTCAAGGACGCGATCCGGGCGGCGCGCCAGGCGATGATCCCCGACAATTATGTCCAGCGGGTCATCCAGTTCGCCCGTCAGGGGTACAGCTCAATCGATTTCAAGGTCTACGACACCGACTGGGACTCGGACGCCTACCTCACCGTCTCCGGCCAGAACTCGAACAACTCGGTCAGGGTGCCCAACAGCTTCATCGAGGCAGTGTTGACCGACGGCGAGTGGGAGCTGATCCGGCGCACCGACGGAAAGATTGCCAAGGAGGTGCAGGCCCGCGACCTGTGGGACGACATCGCCTATGCCGCCTGGGCCTGCGCCGATCCCGGCGTGCAGTACGACACCACGATCAACGAATGGCACACCTGCCCGCGCTCCGGACGGATCAATGCGTCGAACCCCTGTTCGGAGTACATGTTTCTGGACGACACGGCGTGCAACCTCGCCTCGCTCAACCTCCTGACGTTCCGCGGCAAGGACGGACGTTTCGATATCGCGGCCTACGAGCACGCCATCCGGCTATGGACCCTGAGCCTGGAGATCGCGGTCCTGATGGCGCAGTTCCCCTCGCGCCGGATTGCCCAGCTGTCCTACGACTACCGCACCCTGGGCCTCGGCTTCGCCAACCTCGGCGGGCTGCTCATGGCCGGCGGCTTGCCCTACGATTCCGACGCGGGCCGGGCGATGTGTGCGGCGCTGAGCGCCATCATGACGGGCGTCGCCTATGCGACCTCGGCCGAGATGGCGGGCGAACTCGGCGCATTTCCCGGTTACAAGCAGAACCGGGACGACATGCTGCGGGTGATCCGCAACCATCGGCGCGCCGCCTATGGCGAGGAGTCCGGCTACGAGGGCTTGTCGGTGCCGCCGGTGGCTCTGGAGACGGAGCACTGCCCGGACATGGACCTGGTCGCCGCCGCCCAGCGCGCCTGGGACGCGGCGCTGGAGCTCGGGCAAAGCCACGGCTACCGCAACGCGCAGGCCAGCGTCGTCGCGCCCACCGGCACCATCGGCCTGGTGATGGACTGCGACACCACCGGCATCGAACCGGATTTCGCCATCGTCAAGTTCAAGAAGCTGGCCGGCGGCGGCTACTTCAAGATCATCAACCGCACGGTGCCGAACGCGCTGCGCACGCTCGGCTACGACGACAACGAGATCGAGGCGATCATCCGCTATGCCGTCGGGGACGGTACGCTGCGGCACGCGCCGGGCGTCAATCACGCCGCGCTCAAGGCGAAAGGTTTCACCGAGTCCGCCTTGCGGGCGCTCGAGAACGATCTGGCCAGCGCCTTCGACATCAAATTCGCATTCAACAAATGGGCCCTGGGCGCGGAGTTCTGCACCAAGGTGCTCGGTTTCACCGACGCCCAGCTCAACGACGCCTCGTTCGACATGCTGGCCGCGCTCGGCTTCTCCAAGGCCGATATCGAGAGCGCCAACGTCTATTGCTGCGGCGCCATGACCCTGGAAGGCGCGCCGCGCCTCAAGCCGGTGCATCTGCCCGTGTTCGACTGCGCCAACCCCTGCGGGCGCACCGGCACACGCTTCCTGTCGGTCGACAGCCACATTCGCATGATGGCGGCCGCCCAACCCTTCATCTCGGGCGCGATCTCCAAGACCATCAACATGCCCAACCAGACGACGGTCCAGGACTGCAAGGACGCCTACATGCTGTCGTGGCGCCTGGGCCTCAAGGCCAACGCCCTCTACCGGGACGGCTCCAAGCTCTCGCAGCCCATGTTGGCGGC
>JAZFZX010000308.1:0-2317 GCA_036444135.1 Kiloniellales bacterium
CCAGATCCCGGGCGACGGCTTCGATCTCCGCGCGCTGGGACGGCTTGGCGTAGACCGCATCGACGATCACCGCGTGGCCGGCAGCCAGTGCCGTTGCCGCCTGTTCCCGCAGGGCGCGAAAAACCCGCTTGGTGACCTTGCGGTCGTAGGCCGCGGGCTGGAGCCGCGTGGTGTCCGCCACGCCGAACAGAGCCTTGCGCAGGACGTCGCTGCGCAACACGACTGCTCCGGGCGACCGGCCCAGCTCCGGCGCCAGACGATAGGCCAGGCTGGACTTGCCGCTGCCCGACCGGCCGCCGACCGCCACCAGCCCTGCCCGCTGCGGGCGCAGATACGCGACCGCAGCCATGAAGTATTGCCGGGCTTCCGCACACCTGCCCGCGCGGGCTTCTTCGCTGGCCTGGCTCGCCTCGGCGCTGGCGGCGACCTTGGCCCGTATGGCAGCGCGGCACGACAGGAAGCACGGCAAGGCCGCCAAAGCCCGCAGGTCGTCCGGACCGCGCAGATAGCGGTTGAAGATCAGATTGGCCGGGGTCGGCAATCCCCGCTGATCCAGATCCATGAGCAGAAAGGCCAGGTCGTACAGCACGTCGATGTCCGCGATGGCATCGTTGAACTCGATGGCGTCGAACAAGGTCGGGCGCCCACCGAGCAGGCAGATGTTGCGCAGATGAAGATCGCCGTGGCAGCGCCGCACCCAGCCCTGCGCCAGGCGTTCGTCCAACAGCGGCGCAAGGCCTTTCCAGGCCGCGCGCACCGCCCTGTCATAGGTCGCGGTGCGGGCCGGGGGGAACAGGTCCGGCCGTTCCGCCAAATCCTGCGCGTTCTCGTCGATGACGGCCGCCAGTCTGGCGGAGCCAAGGTGCGGGTCTTGCCGGCCGGTCACGCGGGATGCCTGATCGTGGAAATGCCGCACCTCGTCGGCCAGCGCACCGGCCAGATCGGGGGTCAGCCCGCCGCCCTCGGCGATACGGTCGAACAGGGCTTCCTGCGGAAACCGCCGCATGACCACCGCCCATTCGACCGCCTCGCCGTCTACGGCCTGGCCTTCTGCAATCGATGGATCGCCGATCCGCAGCGGCCCTTCCGGGGTGCGAATGATGGGCGCCACGCCCAGATAGAGGTCCGGCGCGGTCCGGCGATTGAGCTTCACCTCCCGCGCGCAGGCGGACTTGCGCCGCCGCAGCGTGGAGAAGTCCATATAGGAATACTTGACGGCCCGCTTGATCTTGTACACCCGGTCCCCGGCCAGGAAAACCAGGGCACCGTGGGTATCGATACGTTCCACATTATCGACCCCCGACCCATAGCTTCCCGGGTCCTCCAAAAAGGCCGCCACTTCGTCTTGCTTGGTGCCAACCGGGTTTGCGCTTTTGGCCATGATCGTTGCCGTGGGCTGAATGAAATCAGGCACGCTACCGATCTTCGTGAATAGGCCGGGGCAATCAAGCCCGACGGCCAGGCAACCACACGCTGCCCCCGCTTTCACGTGGCCCGCCGCGGCGTTCGGCACGGACCTCAGGGCCCCAACCAGATCTCGCTGGCCCGGAAAGTCTTGGCCGCCGTCCGGTCGGCCCGCGGTCTCAGAAGAGTCCCCGGCGGATCAGGTTGAGGCCGATGAAGAACATCACGACAACCAGGACCTTGCGGAATACCTCCGGTTCGATGTAGGCGCGCAACCACTGCCCGACCCAGAGGCCGGCGAAGCCGGGCACGCAGGCGGCCGCGGACAGCCTGGCTACCTCGGCATCGACAATGCCGTTTTGCACGTAGCCCGCCAGCAGCGGGATCGAGGCCGCGGACCAGACGAGCCCGGTCGTGCGGATGAAGGCGTCCTTGGGCAACCGGATCATCATGAAGTACATCACCAGGGGCGGCCCCCAGATGGT
Organism: Kiloniellales bacterium; assembly: GCA_036444135.1. Lineage (GTDB taxonomy): Bacteria > Pseudomonadota > Alphaproteobacteria > Kiloniellales > JAKSDN01 > JAZFZX01. The sequence continues at coordinate 1,890 of JAZFZX010000308.1, forward strand.
CGATATGCCGCCGAGCAGCCCGCTAAGCGCGCCCGCCAGGGGGGCGACCCAGGCTTGCGCGCGCGCCGGCAGCGTCCAGCTCGGCGTAAAATAGCTGGTGGTCGTGAAGACGACGATGACCGTGCCGATAACCGCGTAAAGCGCCTGTGCGGGGAGCCGCACGACCAGATGGGTGCCCAGCCAGATACACACCACCATGCACAGCATCAGCAACCAGAAGCGCCGTAAGGTCTCCATCGGCCGGCCGCCGTGATAGGCCTGCCAAAAGTTGGTGAGCACGATCGGAATGGTGATGATCCCCAGCGCCAGGCGAACATCGATGGCGCTCGACAGAATCGCAATGCTCACCATCGGCAGGGCAATGCCGATCAAGCCCTTGACCAGGCCACCGGCCATCATGGCGACGGCAATGACGAGAAGGAACGAGA
>JAZFZX010000309.1:0-11305 GCA_036444135.1 Kiloniellales bacterium
AAGGTGATGCCAAGGTTTTGCGCGATATCCTGCGCCTCCTGCATCATGGATGCGGCAAGCCTGCGGGTTTCGGGGAGCTGACAGATCGATTCGAGGGTCGCGTGGGTCAGCGCGCTGATTGGATTGAACGACAGATTGCCCCAGACCTTGAGCCAGATCTCCGAGCGAATGTCATCGAGAACGCGCGAGCGAAAGCCGGCCTTCACGAGGACTTCGGACAGTCTTTTCGCCCGCTCCGACTCCGTCCCGTCCAGCTCACCGACCGGGAAACGGTCGCCCTCGACATGTTGGATGATCCCGGGTTCCGGCACCGTGGCGGCCGGATACACGACGCAGCCGACGATGCGGGTGCTGTCGATGTTCTTCTCGAGCGCACCGGTCGGATCGAGGGATCTGAGGCGCCGGCCCTCGTAAGGGCCCCCGTGGCGGTGGAAGTACCACCAGGGTATGCCGTTCTGAACGGTGACGATCACCGTCTCGGGCCCCATCAACAGAGAGATCTTGGGCGCAACCGATTCGAGGTAATGCGCCTTGAGAGCCAAGATCACGAGGTCCTGCTGACCGGCGTCCTCGACGCTGTCGGTCGCCTTGATATTTCCGGCGACGGCTTCGCTGCCATCCTGCCAAATCAGCTTCAGGCCGTCCCTTTGGATCGCCGCCAGATGGGCACCTCGGTCGATCACGGTCACGTCTTCGCCGGACAGCGCGAACTTGACGCCCAGGAGACCGCCTATGGCACCGGCGCCCACGACACAGATCTTCAAAGGCTCCTCCCCGAACGGATCGCGCTTGCGGCCCCGTTCCAACCGCAACGCCGATCGGACTCTGAACGGGCACGGCCGGGCCCGCGCATTTAACGGCTAGTTCTTCAGCGCACGCCGCATTGTCGCGCCGATATCGGCCGGAGAGGTGGCAATATGGGCGCCGGCAGCTCTCAGCGCCTCTATCTTTTCGGCCGCGCCGCCCTTGCCGAATACGTTGACGGTCCCGGCATGACCCATGCGGCGTTCCTTCGGGGCATACAGGCCCGCGACATAGGCCGTTACAGGTTTGGCCGATGGGTGGGACCGCAAGAATTCGGCGGCTTCCTCTTCGGCTGTTCCGCCAATCTCCCCCACCAGGACGACACCCTCGGTCTCCGGGTCTTCGAAGAAGAGCTCCAGGCAATCGACGAAGCTCATGCCGTAGACCGGATCACCGCCGATACCGATAGAGGTGGATTGGCCAAGGCGGGCTTCCGTCGTCTGCTCCACGACCTCCGAGGTGAGCGAGGCGGACCGAGAGACGATTCCAACCTTTCCCGACCGCTCGAGATGCGCGGGCATGACACCGATCTTGCAGCGGCCCGGCGCGATGATGCCTTGGGAATTCGGGCCGATCAGCCGCGTTTGCGAGTCTGCCAAGCGCCGCTTCACCCGCACCATGTCGAGCACGGGAATGCGCTCGGTCACGCACACCAGCAACGCCACCTCGGCCTCGATGGCCTCGAGCATGGCGCCGGCCGCCGCGGCCGGCGGCACGAATACCGCGCTTGCATCGGCCCCGGTCGCCGCCACGGCTTCGGCCACCGTATCGAAGACCGGCAGGCCCAGATGTTTGCGCCCGCCCTTGCCCGGCACCACGCCGCCGACGACCTTGGTCCCATAGGTCATCGCGCGTTCCATGTGATAGCTGGCCTGGGCCCCGGTGAACCCCTGGCAGATCACCTTGGTGTCCTGGTCGATCAGGATGGCCATCAGCCGCCCCCCCGTTTGGCGGCTTGCGCGGCCTGGGCCGCGGCATCGTCCATGGTGTCGGCGAAGATCGCCGGGATGCCTTGGTTCACGAGAACCTTGCGCGCCAATTCACAATTGGTGCCCGCCGCCCGGACGACGAGCGGCACCTTGAGGTTGCCGTCCCGGCAGGCTGCCGCGATGCCCTCGGCGACCGTGTCGCAACGCAGAATGCCGCCGCCATAAACATTGACCAGAATCGATTTCACTTTGGGGTTCTTCAAGAGGAGGCCGAACCCGCCGGCGATCTGATCGCGGGTCGCCTCGGGACGAATGTCCATGAAGTCGGCCGGCTCTCCGCCGTGCGTCTTGAGCAGATCGATGGTCGAAAGCGCCAGACCGGCGCCGTTGACCATCACCCCGATGTCGCCCGGCAGTTTGACGTAGTTGAGCTCGAAGCGCTGGGCTTCGAGTTCCGTGGGATCCACCTCGTCCTCGTCGCGCAGAGCCTCCAAGTCCTGATGGCGGAATAGGGCGTTGTCGTCGAGCACCATTTTGACGTCGAGGGCCAGAAGATCGCCACTGTTGGCGACGACCAGGGGGTTGTACTCGATGAGGCTGGCGTCCAGGTCGAAAAACGCCCGGTAGGTGGCCGACATGATGGCCAGCGCCTGTTCGGCCTGCTCGTCGTTCAACCCCAGTTTCCTGGCCAACGCCAGGGCGGCATCTCGCTCGATTCCCCTATCAGGGTCGATGACGAGGTGCAGCAGGCTGCCCGGCTCGCTCGCGACCCGCTCTTCGATGTTATCGCCGCCTTCCCGAGCCGCGATGAATGAGACACGCGAGGCCGAGCGATCGACCAGGGCGGCAAGGTAGAGCTCGTGGGTGTAGCCGACAGCGTGCTCGACGTAGACGCTCTTGACGACCTTTCCCTCGGGGCCCGTCTGGGGCGTGATCAGCCGGCTTCCGAGCAAGTCCGCGGCGATCCGTCGGACCTCCTCGAGCGAGCTGACCAGGTGAATGCCACCCGCTTTTTGCCGCAAACCCGCGTGAACCTGGGCTTTGACCGCCCATGTGCCGCCGCCCAGGTTATCTGCCGCCTGGCCGGCCTCGGCCGGGGTCACCGCGTTCGCGCCTTCCGGCATCGCGATGCCGTATTCGCGCAACACGACCTTGGCTTGATGTTCGTGCAGGTTCATGGGGTGCGCCGACGCCCTACGCTGCCATTCCTATCCGAATGCGTGCCCGTAAACCTAGGCTGCAGGCCGCGATCGGCGGGGGCAAGCGCTTTGTTTTGTTTCGTGGCATACCATATATCAAGACCCTTCCGCCGGCAATTCAATTCTGCACGGTGAGACCCGATAGGCCAAGCCGTGCGGTGGCGCCTCTGGCAGGGTTTCAGCGCCCATTGCAGCGCCACTTCGCCCTGCGACGGGGTTGGCGCACGCGTTCTCAGGACGCCGAATTGGCTTTCTTGCTGCGGATCTTGTCCCGGATGAGTTTCGCGAGGGGCAACAGCAATAGAACGATGGCGATGATTGTGATCGGCCCGGCAATCGGACGGGTGATGAATATCGTAACGTCGCCGTTGAAAATCAGCAGCGATTGCCGGAGCGCCGGCTCGGCGATCGGTCCGAGGACGATCGCGAGCACCGCCGGGGCAAGGGGATAGTCCAGCTTTCGCAGCATATAACCGCCGACGCCGAACATCAGCATCAACCAGACGTCGTGCATGTCCTGAGTGGGGGCGTAGCCGCCGACCAGGCTGAGCACGAAGATGATCGGCGCCAGCACGGTGAAGGGCATCTTCAACATCCAGAGAAAGACCGGGATGAAGCCGATGTTGATCAGCACGGCGAAGAAGTTGGCGGCGTAGAGGCTGGCGATCAATCCCCAAACGAACTCGGTTTCGTCGATGAACATCCTCGGGCCGGGAACGAGCCCCCAGATCACCATGCCGCCGAGCAGGATGGCGGTGGTCGGCGAGCCGGGGATCCCGAGGGTGAGCATGGGCAGCATGGCGCCGGTCGAGGCGGCGTTGTTGGCCGCTTCCGGCGCCACCACGCCGGCGACCTCGCCCTTGCCGAATTTCTCCGGATGCTTCGACGTCATCTTGGCCACGCCGTAGGCCATGAGCGAGCCCGGGGTGGCGCCGGCGGCCGGCAGGATACCGACGAAGAATCCGATAAGGGAAGCTGCCGTTCCGACTTTCCAGGTCCCCACCAGCTCCTTCAGGTTGTTGACGATCCGCTCGACCGAGATGATCGCCTTCGACATGCTGCTCTCGCCGCGGCTGATCTCGATGGTCCACAGCATCTCGCCGATGCCGTAGATGCCGATCGCCAGGACCAGGAAGTTGATCCCATGCATGAAGCCGATGATGTCGAAGAAGATGAGCCGCGGTTCGCCGCTCATGATGTCGAGGCCGACAGCGCTGAACACCAGCCCGATGCAAATGGAGAAAATGGTCTTGGGGATATCGTCGCCGCCGAGACCGACGAAGGTGGCAAACGCCAGCAGCATCAGGGCGAAGATCTCCGGATCACCGAAGTCCAGCGCGATGCTGGCCAGCGCCGGTGCGAAGCCGGTGAACAGCAGAATCGAAATCGTGCCGCCGAAGAAGGAGGCCAGGGCGGCGGCCGTCAGGGCCTTGTCGGCTTGTCCCTTGAGCGCCAGCGGCCGGCCATCGAAGGTGGTGGCCACCGCCGTCGATGCGCCCGGTATGCCCAGCATGATCGAGCTGATGGCGCCGCCGTACATGGCGCCGTAGTAGATCGCCGCCAGGAACATGACCGCCGAGGCCGGCGGCACCAGGAAGGTCATCGGCAGGAGAATGGCCACGCCGTTCACCGAGCCCAGACCCGGCATGGCGCCGATAAACAGGCCGACCGCCACGCCGAGGACGATCAATGCGAGATTGAGCGGCAGGAAAGCGATCAGAAAGCCATCCGCCAGATGCTGCAGGGTCTCCATCTCGTGTACCTCGGCTCCCTTATCGCGGGGGTGCTGTCGGCCCGTTCGGCCGCCGCCCGGCCCGCTCTGTCATGACGTGGCGGCCCATACGAGCGCTCACAGGAAGATGTCGTAAAGGGGCAGGAACAGCGGCTCCGCATAGCCCTTCGGCAGGACGATCCGGAGCGCCACGTCGAAGAAAAAGAAGGTCACGATCGGGGTGCTGATCGAAATGGACAAGGTGGTCAGCCAGGAATGCCGGCCGAGAATTCGGAGGTAGTAGGTCATAAAGACGAAAATGGCCCCGTACATGCTGATGAAATAGACGAGCCCGATCAGCCCTGTCACCCCGCCGCCGACCAGCAGGAACCTCTTGAAGGCGAAGGAATCCATGAAGGGCTCGGTCGACTGCGATGGTGCGCTGGCGCGCCGTGCCCAATTGATGGCCACCACCACGCAGCACACCAGCATCATCGCCGCGAGCCAGAACGAGAACGCGCCACCGCCCGGCCCCTCATCGGGAATCCACCCGATGGGCAACTCGGCGCTCTTCCACATGAAGTAGATGGAGAGGGCCGCCATCAACACGGCGGTGACGATTTCCGCACGACGCATGATGGCGACCCCAGATTCTCCAATCAGATGAGTGTTGACGCGGCCTCAGAGTTTAGAGGGCACCCATCTTTGTCAGCATCTCCCGATGGATCTCGCGCTCGGTCATCCAGTAGTCCATGAGCGCCTGGCCCGACAGGAAGTCGCCGCGAAGGCTTTTCTTCTTGCGGTACGCCTGCCAGTCGTCCGAGTCGTAAACCTTCTGGAACAGAGCCTGGTAGTAAGCCGCTGCCTCATCGCTCATGCCCGGTGCGCCAACCACGCTGCGCTGCATGAAGTAGACGAAGTCCTTGCCCAGTTCCGCGAAGGTCGGCGCATCGGGGAACATCTCGAGACGGTCCGGCGTGAAGGCCGCCAGGGGGACCGTGTCGCCCGAGGCGTAGAAGCCTTCCTGCTCGGATGGATTGTTCACCGTCGAGTTGGCGTGATTGCCGGCCAGTTGCTTGGCAACCTTGCCACCGCCCTTGTAGGGCACGTACTTCATGTTGAGGCCGTAGGCTGCGTTGAGGAAGTCCGTCAGCAGCTGGTCTTCCTGCAGGCTGCCGGTACCGGCCATGATCCAGTCGTTGCCTGCGGCCTTGGCGGCAGCGACGAACTCATCGACGTTCATGATGCCGGAATCCTTGTTCACCCACAGCAGGAAGGTGTCCTCCGCCATGCGCGCGATCGGCGTGAATGTCGCGATATCGATCTCGAGTTTGGGCTGACGCATCGGCGTCGTGTAGAAGCTGTTCAGCGTCACCATGATGGTGTGGTTCGGGTCCGAATCGGCCTTGCCCTGCAAATGCACCAGGGCCTCGGCGCCCGAGCCGCCGGGCTTGTTGATCGGCGTCAGCGGTTTCGATGACCAGCCATTCTTTTCGATAACCACCTGCATCAGGCGGGCCATCTTGTCGGCGCCCCCGCCCTGACCGGCCATAATCACGAACTCGACCGGCTTCTGCGGCTCCCAAGCAAGCGCCGTTCCGGTTGTCACACCCGGCAGGACGGCACCAAGCGCAAAGGCTAGGGCACATCCCAGGAGCGACCGTTTAGTGATCCGCATAGCGATTTCCTCCCTGATTAAATGTTTTGCGATTGGCCTCCAACAGACCGGCGGCCAACCTTCGGTTATGGGTACTGCCAACAGTTGTAACCCCTGCTTCGCAACAACGCACCCTGGCATATGGTATACCACATATCAGATAATAACAGATTGGCGCAACACTTCAAATAGTTTTGTGTCCGGGCGTTGGGTCGATGATCAACTTTCGGTGCTTTTGTTCTGGGACAACGGGTCATGGTGTGCTCGCAACGCCCCGGCCCTCCGGGGGCCCCTGTCACGCACCCGAAGGTTCTTCGGGGAAGGTCGGGTACAGCGATTGCGTCCGTCCCAACTGCTGAACCAGCGACAGGACGGCGGTACTGATCGGCGTCTCCACGTCCACGATGCGCGCCATTTCCAGCACGGCCGTCAAAAGGGCGTCGATCTCGAGCGGGCGGCCTCTTTCCAGGTCTTGCAGCATGGAGGTCCGATGGGCGCCGACCCGCGCCGCGCCGTCGATGCGCCGCTCGATATCGACCCTGAAACTGGCGCCCAGGCGCTTCGCCACCTCCTCGGCCTCTTCCATCATGGCCCGCGAGACCGCGCGGGTGCCGGGATCGGTCGCGACGACATCGAGAGTCGCGCGGGTGAGCGCGCTGATCGGATTGAAGCAGAGATTGCCCCATAGCTTGAGCCAGATCTCGTCTCGCAGGTCGGTGAGGATCGGTGCCTTGAAACCGGCCGACTCCAAAGCCTGGCTCAGGCGTTCGCAGCGCTCGGAGACCGCGCCCGAGGGTTCACCGATCGCGAACTTGTTGCCGAAGGTGATCTTGATAACACCCGGCGACGCGATTTCTCCGGCCGGATAGACGACACATCCGATCACGCGCTCCGGACCGATGGCGTTCCACTGCCGGTCGCCGGGATCGACGCTGGCCAGGCGAAGCCCTTCATAGGGGCCCTCGAGGCCGTGGAAATACCACCAGGGCACGCCGTTCTGGCAGGTGACCACCGCGGTGTCCGGACCGAGCATCGGGGCCATCCGATCCGCCACTTCCCAACCTTGGTGAGCCTTGAGCCCGAGAATGACGTAGTCCTGAACCCCGACCTCTTGCGGATCATCGGTCGCCGCCGGATGGGCGATGCGCTCTTCGCCATCGACCAACAGCTTGAGCCCGTGTTCGCGGATCGCCGCGAGATGCGGGCCGCGTGCGATCACCGTGACATCGAGCTCCGGAACGCGCGCCAGATCGGCACCGAGATAGCCGCCGATCGCGCCGGCACCAAATATGCAGATCCTCATGTCGGCCCCCACGCAGTCAGATTTGCGTCCTCAGGACAAAAGATAACGGCGACGCGCGCTGCAGCGAAAGCGACGCCACACCCTTCGTCGGGATGGTCGCCGATGGCGCTCCGGTCAATGCACCAGCAGGACCGGAACGTCCGCGTGGTCCATGAGGTGCTGGGTGACGCCACCCATGACCAGTTCGCGCCGCCGGGCCTGGCCGAAAGCCCCCATCAGCAGTACGTCGGCGCCGACCGACTTCACCGCGTCCAACAAGGCCCCGCCAACCTCCGTCGGCTTGCTCCTGCGGCTCTCGGTCGCCGCTGAAATCCCGTGGCTCGCGAGGTAATCCTTGAGATCGTCCGGCCCGAGGGCAGGCGGCTCCTGGTCCGACATGGACACGATGGTAACGCTGCCGGCCGCCGCCAGGATCGGCAGGGCCATAGCCACGGCACGCGCCGCCTCGCAGCTGCCGTTCCAGGCGACCGCGACATGGTCTCCGCACGTCGTCACCGGCGTGGGCGGGCTCATGAGGACGAGCCTGCCGGTTTCCAGGAGCGCCGCTTCCAACGTATTCATCCCGAGATTTCGTTCCCGGTCGGGCTGCGCGACAACGATGAGGTCGGCCAAGCGGCCATACAAGGCAACGATGGCGGCCTGCTTGCCGGTCTTCTCCCGCCACGAAATGGAGATCTGGTCCTCGGGCCAGGGAGGCTGCTCGACCACCGTCAACTGGTTGCGCTGGCAGTAGTTTGCGAACAGATCCTTCACCTTGCGTTCTTCTTCATCGGCCAGGCCTCCGGCGGAATCCAGGATGGTCTTTTTCAACAGGGCGGGGACCGAAACGCCGAACGGGATCAGGTCCTCGGGCCGCGGCCGGCAGTGCACGACATCAAGATGGGTGTTGAAGCGGCGCCCGAAACAGAGCGCATTATCCAGCACGCCTTCGCCTTTCCCATCGCCGCGAATTGGAACCAGTATGTGACGAATCGTCATGCTTGCCTCCTGGGCCATGCGGGCGGTGGCGAACCGGTCTCTCAGAGCAGCCCGGCGTTGCGCGCCCAGCGGTACTTGGCGCCAAGCACCTCGACGGGCGTCTCCGTCGTGTAGGGATAGGCCACGATGCCGCGCTCGTAGAGATACTCGCTGGCCTCCTCGACCTCCGTGTCGCCGACAAGCGAGGCCACGACCGGCTTGTCGATGCCCTTGGCCCGGTACTCCTCGACCACCTCGGCGGTGAGTTTCGCGAACACCATCGGCGGTGTGATGATGGTGTGCCAGTAGCCGAGGATCAGCGCGTGGATCCGATCCTCCTCGAGCCCGAGACGGATTGTGTTCTGATAGGTCGCGGGCGGCTCGCCGCCCGTAATGTCGACCGGGTTTCCAGCGGCGCCGAACGGCGGAATGAATTGACGAAACGCCGCGTCCAGGTCGTCGGGCATGCCCATCAGCGTCAGGCCGTTGTCGTGGCATGCGTCGGAAAGCAGCACGCCCGACCCGCCTGCGCCCGTGATGATCACGATATTCTCGCCTTTGGGCGCGGGTAGAACCTGCAGGCCGCGGGCATATTCCAGCATGGAGCGAAGGCTCGGCGCCCGGATGACGCCGCACTGCTTCAGGATATCGTCATAGATCTTGTCATCGCCGGCGAGCGCGCCGGTGTGCGACGCCGCGGCCTTGGCACCATAGGCGGTCCGCCCCGCTTTCAGCATGATGACGGGTTTCTTCTTCGACACGCGCTCGGCCACCTCGGCGAAGGCGCGCCCGTCCTTCAGGTCCTCGGCGTGCATCGCGATGACTTCGGTGTTCGGATCCTGCTCGAAATAGATCAAGAGATCGTCCTCGTCGAGGTCCGACTTGTTGCCGAGCCCGACGATCGCCGACACGCCCATCTTGGTGGAGCGGCTGAAGCCGATGATGGACATTCCGACGCCCCCGCTCTGGGACGAAAGCGCGGCCTTCCCCTTGACGTCGTAAGCGGTGCAGAAGGTCGCGCAGAGATTTTCGGGCGTGTAATAGAACCCATAGATATTGGGGCCCATGATACGAACACCGTGCTTGCGCGCGACGCCGACGAGCTCGTCCGGCAGCTCATGATCACCCACTTCGCCGAAGCCCGATGGGATCATCACGGCGCCGGGGATGTTCTTCTGCCCGACCTCGTCCATGGCCGCGACACAGAACTTCGCCGGAATGGCGAAAACCGCGAGATCGACCTCGCCGGGTATATCGAGGACGCTCTTGAAGACCTTCTTGCCCAGAATCTCCTCAGCCTTCGGATGGACCGGATAGATTTCACCAGCAAATCCGCCATTGATGAGATTCTTCATGACCGAGTTGCCGATTTTACCGTCCTCGGCGGAAGCCCCCACAACCGCCACGGCCTTTGGATGGAAGACCCGGTTCATGGCCGTCAGGATCTCCTCCTGGGTCGGCCGGAAAAATTCTTTCTGTGGCGCGAAGTCGACCGAGATCAGCACATCGACCGCGGTCGCGCCCGCCTTGGTGGCGAAGATGGGGTTCAAATCCATCTCCTGAATTTCGGGAAACTCGGAAACCAGGTTGGAGACGTTGACGATGATCTCCGCGATCGCCTCCTTGTTCACGGGCTCCGCACCGCGCACGCCGTTCAGCACCTCGGCGGCTTCGATGCTCTCGAGCATGGACAAGGCCTGCGCCTCGGATGCGGGGGCGAGCCGGAAAGTGATGTCCTTCAACACTTCGACCAGAATGCCGCCGAGCCCGAAGGCGACGAGCTTGCCGAAGCTCGCATCCGTCACGGCGCCGACGATGATTTCCTGCCCATCCGACGGCAGCATTTGCTGGATCTGGACGCCGAGGATCTCAGCATCGGCCTTGTAGCCTTTCGCGTTGCCGAGGATCTCCTCGAAGTTGGCGCGGGCCTCCGCCGCGCTTGCGACGCCCACCTTGACGCCGCCGGCTTCCGTCTTGTGCAGGATGTCCGGAGAGACGATCTTCATCACGACCGGATAGCCGATCTCGTCGCCGAGAGCGGCGGCCTCCTCCGCAGAGGCGGCGAGCGCTTCTTTGGGCAACGGGATGCCATAGGCATCGCAAACCAGCTTCGCCTCGGGCGCCGTGAGCGCGTCGCGCCCTTCGGCCTTCGCCCCGTCCAAGATGGCCCGAACTGAAGCGCTGTCGTATGGCATGTTCGTCTCCTATACCGGTCAGGTAGGACTTAATCTCCGCAGACCGCAACCAAGGCCGAACGCCCGCGATCACGGGCCCCGGCGGCCTGCCTGGTATCCGTCACGGCGCTACTCGGCCGCTGCAGCCTTTGCTTGGCCCAGCGCGCCCGAGGCCCAGGCCGCTTCGACCTCATCGTCCGAGAGGCCCAGAACCTGGCTCAGGATCTCGTCGGTGTGCTCGCCCAGGAGCGGCGAGCTCTTCACGTCGGCCGGCGAGTCCGAAAGCTTGATGGGGTTCCCCACGGTCAGGTATTTGCCTCGGGTCGGGTGATCCACCTCGACCACCGTGCCCGTCTTTCTGAGCGAAGGTTCTTCGGCAAGATCTTTCATCGATAGGATCGGCCCGCAGGGCACGTTGCGCGCGTTGAGGATCTCCATGACTTCGAACTTGTCCTTGGTCATGGTCCACTGTTCGATGATCCCGAAGCACTTGTCGAGTTTGGGCAGCCGTGCCGCCGGCGTCGCCCATTCCGGATCGTCGATCAGCTCCTCGCGGCCGCACAGCGTCATG
>JAZFZX010000310.1:0-6031 GCA_036444135.1 Kiloniellales bacterium
GACAACACCTCGATGGAGATCGAGCTGATCGCGCCGATTGCCATGGACGAGGGCTTGCGCTTTGCGATCCGCGAGGGCGGCCGCACCGTCGGCGCCGGCGTCGTCGCAAGCATCATCAAGTAGGCAGGAACGCTGGCTACGGCGCAGCGCGTTCGATCGGTCCGCGCCGCGCCGGCTGGCCCTGAGGCAAAGGAGTGTAGCTCAACTGGCAGAGCACCGGTCTCCAAAACCGGGGGTTGGGGGTTCGAGTCCCTCCACTCCTGCCAAACCTGGAACACGATTGGGTCTTGCCGGTCTCCGGGACGCCGGCCGCGGCGCACCGGAACAGTGATGCACCCGGAACAGTGATGCAAAGGCGGGAAGATGGCGAAGTTCAATCCGGGCCAGTTCGTCCGGGAAGTGCGGCAGGAGGTCTCGAAGGTCACCTGGCCGACTCGCAAGGAGACCACGATCACCACGGGCATGGTGTTTCTGATGGTATTCCTGGCCGCGCTCTTCTTTCTCCTCGTCGACCAGATCCTGTCGTTCGGTGTGCGGCAGATCCTGGGCTTGGGAGCTTGATCTGAAATGGCCATGCGTTGGTACGTCGTGCACGTCTATTCCGGCTTCGAGAAGAAGGTCGCGGAGTCGATCCGCGAACAGGCGCACCAGAAGGGAATGGACGAGCTGTTCGAGGAAATCCTGGTGCCGACCGAGGAGGTCGTGGAGATGCGCCGCGGCCAGAAGGTCACCGCCGAGCGCAAGTTCTTTCCCGGCTACGTGCTGATCAAGATGGACCTGATCGACGAGAGCTGGCATCTGGTCAAGGATGCGCCCAAGGTCACCGGATTCCTGGGGCCCAGGGGGCGCCCGTCGCCGATCTCCGAGTCGGAGGCCCAGCGCATTCTGCATCAGGTCCAGGAGGGCGTGGAGCGGCCCAAGCCTTCCGTCGTCTTCGAGATTGGCGAGCAGGTGCGGGTCAGCGACGGCCCGTTCAACTCGTTCAACGGCATGGTCGAGGAAGTGGACGAAGAGCGCGCCCGCCTCAAGGTTGCGGTGTCCATCTTCGGGCGCTCGACGCCGGTCGAATTGGAATACACCCAGGTGGAGAAGCTTTGACATCTGGGTGTCGTGGTCGCCGGGCGCTGGACGCCCGCGGCCGATAGCGTGGGAGGTCGACCCCTGAAGCCCATGGGTGGGACCGCACCGCGCAGCCCTGGAAGAGATAGGGACGAGACATGGCAAAGAAGATCGCTGGTTACATCAAGCTGGAAATTCCGGCGGGGCAGGCCAATCCATCGCCGCCGGTCGGGCCGGCGCTGGGTCAGCGCGGCCTCAACATCATGGAGTTTTGCAAGACCTTCAACGCGGCCACCCAGAACATGGATCCCGGCACCCCGACACCGGTGATCGTCACGGCCTATGTCGACCGCTCGTTCAGTTTCGAGACCAAGACCCCGCCGGCGGCCTATTTCCTCCGGCAGGCGGCCGGGCTGGAGAAGGGTTCGAGCGAGCCGGGCCGGGAGATCGTCGGTTCGGTCACCATGAGACAGATTCGCGAGATCGCCGAGAAAAAAATGGTCGATCTCAACGCCAACGACATCAACGCCGCCGCCCAAATCATCGCGGGCTCGGCGCGCTCGATGGGCCTGGAAGTCTTGGAGTAGGGTCATGGCGCAAAAGGGAAAGAGGTTTCGCAACGCCCTCGAGGGCATCGAGCGCGGCCAGGCCTATCCGGTCGAAGAAGCGGTCAAGCTGATCAGGGAGCGCGCCGTCGCCAAATTCGACGAGACCATCGAGATCGCCATGAACCTGGGCGTCGACCCGCGTCATGCCGACCAGAACGTGCGTGATGTCGTGGTGTTGCCGAACGGAACCGGAAAGTCGGTCAGGGTCGCGGTCTTCGCCAAGGGCGGCAAGGCAGAGGAAGCCACCGGCGCGGGCGCCGATATCGTCGGGGCCGACGACCTGGCCGAGAAGGTGACCGCGGGAGAGATCGAGTTCGACCGCTGCATCGCGACGCCTGACATGATGCCGGTGGTCGGCAAGTTGGGCAAAATTCTGGGCCCCCGGGGCCTCATGCCGAACCCGAAGCTGGGTACCGTCACGAACGATGTCGGCGACGCCGTGCAGGCCGCCAAGGGCGGACAGGTTCAGTTCCGCGCCGAGAAGGCGGGGCTGATTCATGCCGGCGTGGGAAAGGCGAGTTTCACGGACGAAGCGCTGCTGGCCAACGTGCTGGCCTTCGTCGATGCGGTAACCCGGGCGAAGCCGAGCGGAGCGAAGGGCACCTACCTCAAGAAGGTATCGCTCAGTTCGACGATGGGCCCGAGCATAAAGGTGGATGTGGCAAGCCTCTCGTCACGGGGCTGAGGCGGCGTCCGCCTCTAAGTTTCCGCCGGCTCCTCGTTGGGGACGGCGGATGCGGGGCGGCGGGTTTAGCCCGCCGGCCCGACCTGTCCGAGACTGCAGGTGCGCGCGATGGCCATCGGCCGGAGCGGCTTAAGCCCGAAGGGGCCTGCATAGACAGGAAGCGCTAAGGCTCCGGTCCCTCGTGGACCGCCGAGGCTTGAGCTTCCGGGACAGGCGAACCGGACCACCGGGGCCGTGTTCCCGGGGGTCCTCGTGCAACGGATTCGGGCGGACGCCTGCGGGCGGCGGCCGATCCAAAGGAGAGCGGAGATCATCCGTGGACCGAGCACAGAAAGAAGCAACGGTTGCCGCGCTCAACCTAACCTTCGGCGAGGTCAATCTCGTCATCGTCACCCACCAGTCGGGGCTGACGGTGGCCGAGACGATCGACTTTCGCCGCAAGGTGCGGCATGCGGGCGCCAGCTTCAAGGTGACCAAGAACCGGCTCACGCGTCTTGCTCTTGAGGGCACGAAGTTTGAGGCGTTGCAGCCGCTGATGACCGGACCGACGGCGCTTGCCGCATCGATCGATCCGGTTGCGGCGGCGAAGGTCTGCGTCGAATTCGCCAAGGCGAACGAGAAGCTGACCATCGTCGGCGGGGCGTTGGGCGAACAGCTGCTGGACATCGAGGGCGTCAAAACCCTGGCCCGGCTGCCGTCGCTCGACCAACTGCGCGGCAAGCTCGTCGGTGTCCTGCAAGCGCCTGCCACCAAGTTGGCCGGTGTGCTGCAGGCTCCCGCCGGGCAGCTTGCCCGTGTCGTCGGCGCCTATGGCTCTCAAAGCGAAGCCGCCTGAGTGCGGAGCGGTTCGGAAGTTCAAGTCGAGGAGAAAGACGAGATGGCTAATCTAGACAAGTTGGTTGAGGAGTTGTCGAAGCTCACTGTGATCGAAGCGGCGGAGCTGTCGCAGAAGCTCGAGGATACCTGGGGCGTGTCCGCCGCGGTTCCCATGGCCGCGGCAGCGGCGCCGGTGGCCGAGGCCGGTGAGGCGGAAGCCGAGCAGGACACCTTCGACGTTGTCTTGACCGCCTTTGGCGACAAGAAGATCAACGTGATCAAGGAAGTGCGTGCAATTACCAGTCTGGGCCTCAAGGAGGCCAAGGACCTGGTCGAGGCCGCGCCGAAGGCGGTCAAGGAAGGCGTCGGCAAGAACGAGGCCGAGGAGGTCAAGGCAAAACTCGAGGGGGCCGGTGCGACGGTCGAGCTCAAGTAGCTTGTGGACGAGGAATAATGAATGGGACCGGCCGGCGCCGTCCGTCAGGGACGCGCCGGGCGGGCTCTCTGCACCTTTCGGGGCCGCACAGGCGGCCGATCGACGGCCGTGTGACGCAACACGACGATCAAGCTGACGAGGACGCAAAATGACGAAGTCTTTCACTGGTCGCAAACGTATCCGCAGAACCTTCGGGCGCATTGCCGAGGTCACGCAGATGCCGAACCTGATCGAGGTCCAGAAGACCTCCTACGACCAGTTTCTGCAGATGGGCATCAAGCTCGAAGACCGTGAGCGAGTCGGCCTGCAGGAGGTCTTCGTGTCGGTCTTCCCGATCCGGGATTTCGCGGAGCGGGCCGAGTTGCAGTTCGTGCACTATGAGCTGGAAGAGCCCAAGTACGACGTCGAGGAGTGCCAGCAGCGCGGCATGACCTATGCGGCACCCCTCAAGGTGACGCTCCGGCTCGTGGTGTGGGACATCGACGAGGACACCGGCGCGCGTTCGATCCGGGATATCAAGGAACAGGACGTCTACATGGGCGACATGCCGCTCATGACGCCCAACGGCACCTTCATCATCAACGGCACCGAGCGCGTCATCGTCAGCCAGATGCACCGCAGTCCCGGCGTGTTTTTCGACCACGACCGGGGCAAGACCCATTCCTCTGGCAAGTTCCTGTTCGCCGCGCGCGTCATTCCCTATCGCGGTTCCTGGCTCGACTTCGAGTTCGACGCCAAGGACCTGGTCTATGTGCGCATCGACCGGCGTCGCAAACTGCCGGCGACCACCTTGCTGATGGCCCTCGACGGCGTGGAGACGGCCGCCCTGCGCGTAGAGCGTGGGGAGAAGCCACTGGAGGCGCACGAGGTTCGGGGCATGACGCCCGAGGAGATCCTCGAGTATTTCTACGACACCGTCGTCTACACCTTCACGGACAAGGGCTGGCGCACGGCATTTCAACCGGACCGCATGCGCGGCGTGAAGCTGGTGCGCGACCTGGTGGACGCGAAGACCGGCAAGGTCGTCGCCGAAGTCGGCAGCAAGATGACACCGCGCCTGGCGCGCAAGCTGTCCGACAAGGGCCTCAAGCATCAGCTGATCAGCGACGAGGAGCTGCTCGGACGCTTCATCGCCAACGACTACATCAACGAGAAAACCGGGGAGATTCACTGCGAGGCGGGCGACGAGGTGACCGAGGCGATGCTGGCGAGCCTACGGGAAACCGGCGTCAAGGAACTGGTCACCCTGGCTGTCGATCACATCAATGTCGGGTCATACATTCGCGACACCTTGGCGGCGGACAAGAACAACAACCGCGAAGACGCCCTGATCGACATCTACCGTGTGATGCGGCCGGGCGAGCCGCCGACCCTGGAGACGGCGGAGGCCATGTTCAAGAGCATGTTCTTCGATTCCGAGCGCTATGACCTGTCGGCGGTCGGCCGGGTCAAGATGAACTCGCGGCTCGGCTTCGAGACCGAGGACTGGCTCCGCACGCTGCGCCGGGACGACATTCTCTCCATCGTCAAGGTGCTCTGCGATCTCAAGGACGGCCGCGGCGATATCGACGACATCGACCACCTGGGCAACCGCCGCGTGCGTTCGGTCGGCGAGCTGATGGAGAACCAGTACCGCATCGGCCTGCTGCGCATGGAGCGGGCGATCAAGGAACGCATGTCCTCGGTCGAGATCGACTCGGTCATGCCCCATGACCTGATCAACGCGAAGCCGGCGGCTGCTGCGGTGCGCGAGTTCTTCGGCTCTTCGCAGTTGTCGCAGTTCATGGATCAGACCAACCCCTTGTCGGAGATCACCCACAAGCGGCGCCTGTCGGCCTTGGGGCCGGGCGGTTTGACGCGCGAGCGCGCCGGCTTCGAGGTGCGCGACGTGCATCCGACCCATTACGGCCGGATTTGTCCGATCGAAACGCCCGAGGGCCCGAACATCGGACTGATCAACTCACTGGCGACCTACGCCCGCGTCAACCAGTACGGCTTCATCGAAAGCCCGTACCGCAAGGTCCAGAAGGGCAAGGTGACCGACGAGGTCATTTACCTCTCGGCCATGGACGAAGGCCGCTACACCGTGGCCCAGGCCAACGCCGAGATCGACAAGAACGGGCGGCTGGTGGAGGACCTGATTTCCTGCCGCCGCGGCGGCGAATACCTGGTGGCGCGTCCGCTGGACATCGACTTTATCGACGTGTCGCCCAAGCAGCTGGTCTCGGTCGCCGCCGCACTGATCCCGTTCCTCGAGAACGACGACGCCAACCGTGCGCTCATGGGCTCCAACATGCAGCACCAGGCGGTTCCCTTGCTCCAGACCGAATCGCCGCTGGTCGGCACGGGCATGGAGGAGACCGTGGCCCGCGACTCCGGCGTGGCCATTGCCGCCAAACGCTCGGGCGTGGTCGACCAGGTGGACGC
>JAZFZX010000311.1:0-2315 GCA_036444135.1 Kiloniellales bacterium
TTTCGGCGCCCGAACAAGCCGTTGTCGATCACAAGTCGTGGAACGAGGCGGTCGGGCTCAATTGGGAATAGGCGCGATCCCGAGATTCCGCAACGCCGCATAACCTTTTTTCGCAGGCCCGCGCCATCTGGCGCGGGCCTTGCCATTTCTCAAGACCCGCGCTGTCACATCGCCTTTGAGGCGAAGCCGTTGGCAGCCTTGCCGTTTGGCGGTGCGGGTGCCGCGCTGGCCGGCTTTTCGCAGCTGCGAAATATCCCTCGATCCAGCCTAGGCAGCGCTGGGACTTTGCGTCATAATCGGCGGCTGGAGAGCAGATCCACGGGCCGCCGGCCCGGGTGGACAGAGGGGACTTGATCCACAGGTCCATGATCGACGAGACGGAAACCAAAGACGGACTGCTGGAGCCGCTGAGCGACAGCGATGTGGTGGATCTGATCGCAGATCCGGCGGATCTCGAGCATCTTGCCGGCGATGCCAGCTTCACCGTGGCCGGTATGGCCGCCGGCGCGACGTCCCTGGTTCTGGGCCTCGAGGATCTGCTGCCCGATGTCGAGGGCGAGGTGGTGGTGCACGTCGAGGACGACGTGGCGGTCAGCCTTGTGACCAACGAGTCGCTGGCCAGCAGCGGTATCGCCGACCACCACATCACGGCGACCGGGGTCGACGTCGACGGCCTCTATTTTTACAGCTTTGCCAATGGCCTCACGCTCTACAGCGATACCGACATCGTTATCGTCGCCGAGACCGCCAGCGCCTGACCTCACGCTTGCGGCTGGACGCCGCGCGCGGTTTTGCTGTCGTCGGGCAGCGACTCGGCCTTCGGGCGCTTGACCTCTAGCCACATGACGGCATGAAACGCTGCGTCCGCGCCCGAGCGCAGCGGCACGATCGTGGCCTGTGCTGCGCTGATGCGGCCCGGGCTGACGTGCAGCACGTGGGCTTTAACGGTGTCCTGGCGGCCGTCGACCATGTCAGCCCAGATTTCGTTGAGCGCGCGCGCCGTGCGCACCTGCAGCACATCGGTCAGTTCGGTGCCCGCCAACAAGCGAGGGGTCCCAGCCCCCAGCCATTGGCCAAAGGCGTTGTTGTAGGCGAGGATCGTTCGGCCCCTCGAGACGACCAGGCCGGGGCTCGGACAATCGCGCACCAAGTCGAACAGGCTGTCGCGGGCCGGATCGAGGCTGGATTCGGCGACCGTGCGCTCCGCTTCCAGCATGCACACAACGCGAAGATAGGATGACAGGTTGTTGCCCCTGTACGAGCCGGCCAGCCCGGCGATGTAGCGCCCCAGGCGCAGGCCGCGCCGTTCGGCCAGGAACTCCAGGAACTTCCAGAAGATCGATTCGAGGCGAATTGAATAACGCCGCCGGTCGTACTGCACGATCCGGGGCTTGGGCGCCTGGGCGGCCACCACCTGCTGTTCGTCACCCTGCATGGCGTGCGCATCCAAGTGAAAGTTTCGGCGGCGAGTTTAGTCACAAAAAGCTCACAAAATATTATATTGATTTGTGGGGCGCGAGTCGCCGGCGCCCCGCTCGGCTTACGACGGAGGTGCGGGAACCGGCGGGCGCTGCCCGATTCAGGCGTTGACGACCGTGCACAACATGCGCCGCCGGCTGGCGATCATGGCCGCCGTGTCGGCGCGATAGGCCTGGAAGTAAGGCGCCGCGTCGTGGTCCTCGAGGGCCTTTGCGTCGGCGTAGACCTCGCAGAGAATCACGCTGTCGTCCTCATCCTGCGGGACCAGGATGTCGAACTGCCGGCATCCGGGCTCGTTGGCGAATACGTTAGCGCGGTGCTCGCTGAGGCGTGCGAGAAAAGGCTTCGCGCTCGCCGGGCACGGTCTGGATCTCCACGACAAGGGCAAGGTCGCTCACGGGGCCGGCTCCTATTGACGCTGGGTGTGGGGGAGAGCCTAAGCGCCGGGCCGATGCTCGGCAAGCGCCCACCGGACAGCCCGCAGCGACCGTCGGGCGGTCGATGGATCGTGCGGTGGACGAGAATGGTGGGCGCGGCTGGGATTGAACCAGCGACCCCCGCCGTGTGAAGACGGTATATGGGCGGAATTTCTCATTTGCTCACAATAACTTGCAGGGGATCCGTTTCCGACTGCACGCATTTTGCACCAGTCGAAAGGCTGTCCACGGCTCCTTGCAGGTGCTCGGGCGACAGGTGGCTGTAGCGATGCACCATCGCCAGCGTCTTGTGCCCCAACGGTTCTGCAACGGTACGCAGCGGCACGCTGTTCATCACCAGCCAGGACGCAAAGGTGTGCCTCAGGTCGTGAACACGGAGACTTCCGATGTCTGTGCGCC
>JAZFZX010000312.1:0-2566 GCA_036444135.1 Kiloniellales bacterium
CCGAACTTCAGCATCCGATGATATCTCGGCCGCTTCGGTGGTGTTGGGGGGCTGGGCGATGTCCAGCCGCACCCTATAGGTCGAGACCGGCTCTGGGATGTTCTTGACCCGCTGGGCGCCCAGATCCTCGAAGGTCGTATCGACCTTCCCTTTGACGTGATCGAAAACGGTGCCGGAAACACAGATGCCGCCAGGCTCGGCGAGGCCTTCCAGGCGTGCCGCAATGTTCACCCCGTCGCCGTAGATGTCGTCGCCCTCGATGATCACGTCGCCGATGTTGATGCCGATTCGGTAGGTAATGCGCGTGTCTTCGGGTTCGGCGGCGTTGCGCTCGGCCACGGCGCGCTGCACGTCCACGGCGAAGCGAACGGCGTCCACCACGCTTGCGAACTCCATCAGCGTGCCGTCGCCCATGAGCTTGACGATCCGCCCGCCGAATTCGGCGGTCTTGGGCTCGATCAGATCCCTACGATGGGCCTTGAGCAACGCGACGGTGCCCGATTCATCGGCGGCCATGAGGCGGCTGTAGCCGACCACGTCGGCCGCCAGGATCGTTGTCAGCCGGCGTGCCTCTTGTCGCGTTTCCACGAGGACTCCACCTTCCCGGATCGCACCATCGCTCGCATCTTATGGAATACGGTAGCGGGAGTCTAAGAGCGCCAAGGGGAAACGGGTACAAGACCTGGCGTCATGGCGGCCCTGCCTTCGTTGTCGTGCCATGTAGCGGCTTTGCTCCGAGCTTGGTACTCTTGGGGCCTGAGGGGCCAGGCGTGTCAGGCTGAGGGTGGAGATCGGTGACGGTCACTTTTGAACAGGGCATTCTGTTTGCGGTCATAGCGGCCGCGATGGTCCTCTTCGTATGGGGCCGCTGGCGTTATGACATCGTCGCGATCCTGGCCCTCCTGGTGGTGGTCTACGCGGGGATCGTGGATTCGCACGACGCTTTTGCCGGGTTTGGGCACCCAGCGGTGATTACCGTGGCGGCGGTGCTCGTGATCGGGCAGGCTCTGCAGGTCTCCGGTGTCGTCGACTACCTGGTGCGGTTCCTTGCGCCGGCACGCGGAAGCACCGTTCGCCAAATCGCCGCGACCGGCGCCTTGGCCTCGGCCCTATCGGCCTTCATGAACAACGTCGGCGCCCTTGCCCTGATGCTGCCGGTGACGGTGCGCAACGCATACATGGCCGGCCGGCCATCGTCGCTGGTGCTGATTCCTCTGTCGTTTGCCACGCTCCTGGGAGGATTGGTGACGCTGATCGGGACGCCCCCGAACATCGTGATCGCCAGCTTTCGAGAGGAGGCCGTCGGGGTTCCTTTCAAGATGTTCGACTTTACGCCGGTCGGATTGGCGGTGGCGGTGGTGGGGCTCCTCTACCTCGCGACGATCGGCTGGCGCCTCGTCCCCCGCGACCGGCAGGGGGAATCGGAGGCCAGGGATCTGTTCCGCATCAAGGCCTATATCACCGAGGCAAGGGTGCCGGAGAAATCGCCTCTCGTCGGGGAGGCGGTCCGAAAGGTCGAGCAGCTTTGCGACAACGAAATTTCAGTCATGGCGATCTACCGCGGCCGGCGCCGTATGTTGGCCCCTGCGGGCGTCGAGCGCCTGTGGCGGAACGATGTCCTGATCCTGGAGGGAGACCCCGCGGCGCTCGAGCCCCTGCTGGACGGCAGCAAGCTGGAGCAGACCGGCCGTAAGGACTTCAGCGACGAGGACCTCAAATCCGACGAGATCCGGTTGGTGGAGGCCGTGCTCATGCCCAACTCGCCGATCGAGGGGCGCTCGATGCGGGGTCTGCGGATGCACGACCGGTACGGCATCAACCTCTTGGCGGTGGCCCGCGAGGGCATGGCGCCCAGGGCGAGCCTCGGCAGCATCCGGTTCAGGACCGGCGATGTCCTGTTGCTTCAGGGGGAGCGAAACACACTGCAACAGGCCCTGTCCGCGATGATGTGTCTTCCCTTGGCCGACCGCGGCTTGCGGGTGCCGCGCCAACGCCCGATCCATGTACCCTTGGCGGTCTTCGGGGCGGCCATTGCGGCTACCGCTCTGGGCCTGGTGCCGGTCCAGATCGCCTTCGTCACGGTGGTGGCCACGCTGGTCCTGTTCGGAACGCTGTCGCTCCGCGAAGTCTACGAGAGCGTCGAATGGCCGGTCATCCTCCTGCTCGGCGCCCTGATCCCGATCGGCGAGGCGCTGCAATCGACGGGCGGCACCGCCCTGATTGCCGGCGTCGTGGTGGGTTTGGCAGGCGAGGTGCCGACCTGGGCCATGGTGGCGTTGCTGATGATCGTCTCGATGCTGCTGTCGGATCTCATCCACAACACGCCGACGGCCGTGCTCATGGCCCCGATCGCCGTCAGCATCGGACAGGCCCTCGGGCTGCCGATCGATGCCTTCCTGATGGCGGTGGCGGTGGGCAGCGCTTCACCCTACCTGACGCCGATCGGTCACCAGTCGAATACGCTGGTCATGGCGCCGGGAGGCTATCGCTTCAGTGACTACGCCCGGGTCGGGGCGCTGCTGGACGTTTTGATCGTCGTGACGGCCGTGCCGATGATCATGTGGGT
>JAZFZX010000313.1:0-6745 GCA_036444135.1 Kiloniellales bacterium
TCTTCGCCTTCCGCGCCACGGGCCTGACCAGCGCCGACAGCGGCTATGAGGTGATCGGCGAGTTCGACGACGCGTCCGGCCTCGTGCCCGGGGCCGAGGTGCGCATGTCGGGGGTCAAGATCGGAACGGTGCTGAGCCAGTCCCTCGATCCAGAGACCTTCTTCGCCAAGGTGGTGATGTCGATCGACGACTCGATCAGGCTGCCCACGGATACCTCGGCGCGGATCGTTGCCGACGGGCTTTTGGGCGGCAACTACGTGTCGCTCGAGGCGGGCGCCGACGAAGAGACCATCGCTTCGGGGGGGCGCCTGCTCTATACCCAGGGCGCGATCAACGTGGTGGATCTGCTGGGCCGTTTCATTTTCAGCGCGGCCGATTCCGCCACCGGCGCCGAGGCGCAGTGAGCCGCCAACCGCCGCCGCAGCCATCCGACAAGGCGCCCGACGCCCAGAGGCAGCGGCAACGCTGGGATCCGGAACGCTACGCCCGCAACGCCCCCTTCGTGCCCGAGCTGGGCGAACCGCTGATCGATCTGCTGCAGCCGCGGCCGGGCGAGAAAATCCTCGACCTGGGTTGCGGAGACGGCGTTCT
This sequence comes from Kiloniellales bacterium, assembly GCA_036444135.1. Classification (GTDB taxonomy): domain Bacteria; phylum Pseudomonadota; class Alphaproteobacteria; order Kiloniellales; family JAKSDN01; genus JAZFZX01. Next base: position 592 of record JAZFZX010000313.1, read on the forward strand.
GACCGAGAAAATCGCCGCCGCCGGGGCGCGCGTGGTCGGTGTCGATTCCAGCCCTGACCAGGTTGCCGCGGCCCGGGCCCGCGGGCTCGATGCGCGGGTCGCCGACGGGCAGGCGCTCGACTTCGAGGCCGCCTTCGACGGTGTGGTCTCCAACGCGGCGCTGCATTGGATGCGCGCACCCGATGCGGTGATAGAGGGCGTCTGGCGGGCGCTCAGGCCCGGCGGCCGATTCGTGGGCGAGATGGGCGGCGCCGGGAACGTGGCCAGGATCACGGCGGCGCTGACCGCCGCCCTGGAGCGCCGTGGCATCGATGGGCCGGCGGCGAATCCCTGGTTCTTCCCGACTCCGGAAGACTACACGGGCCGCTTGCGGTCGCGGGGCTTCCAGGTGGTGCACATGGATCTGTTCGAACGGCCGACACCGCTGCCCGGCGAGCTGGGCGGCTGGCTGGAGACCTTCGCGGAGTCGTTTCTCTTCTGTCTGCCGGCCGATGAGCGCCCGGCCTTCATCGCCGAGGTCGCGGAGGCCCTGGCGGGTTGGCTCCGCGACGAACAGGGGCGCTGGCACGTGGACTACGTGCGCCTGCGCTTCGCCGCGTGCAAGCCCGGCTGAGGCCGCCGGCGGGCCGAACTTGCGCCGGCTCCCCGTCTTGCCTAAGTGTTCACTTGCTGGAACCAACGGAGATGCGGGCCGTGAACGCACCTGAGCCGAAATTCACCATTCCCGTCTGGCGGCAGCCCGATGGCGAGCCGGTCTCTTGCCTCGAGAAGCTCAAGGTTCTCAACGAGAACCTGGAAGAGATCCGCGAACAGGCGCAGGACGCGCTGGAAGACGGCATCCTGATGGGCTGTGACGAGGCCCAGCTGCGCGAGGTGCTGCGCGCTCTGGTCGACTCGCTGAACAACCCCTACCAGGGCCGGAGCGGGACGTGAGTCTACGTGCGCTAGGCGCGCGGGCTGGCCGCCTGACCGCCGGCCTCGCGATTCTGCTGTCTAGTCTTGCCGCCGGCACTGCCGCGCGCGCGGAATCCGCCGTCTTGCAGGGGCTCGACAAGATCACGGCGCGCATCTCGACGTTCGAGGCGGTGGCCGGCGAGCCGGCGTATTTCGGGACTTTGGAAATTCTGGTACGGCGCTGTCACAAAACGCCGCCCGAAGAACCGCCGGAATCCGCAGTCTTCGTGGAGATTGTCGACGTGCGGCCGGATTCTCCCTCGGTGCCTTTGTTCACCGGTTGGATGTTCGCCTCCTCGCCCGCGATCTCGGCGCTCGAGCATCCGGTCTACGACGTCTGGGTGGTGGACTGTAAAGCCGGCGAGGAGACGATCCCGCAACCGTTGGAGGACGAGCAGACGCAGGTGCAATAGGAGATCGCGGCGTCTGCGCGCACGCAAAGCGCTCTAGCGAGCCGATCGCAAAAAGGCCAGCAGCTCGTCCTCGGAAAGCTCGGTCTCGAATTGCGCCGGTGTGCGAACGGCGCGCGCGAGACGGTTGCGGTAGACCTCGCGGCTCACCTCGACGACCCCGAACTGGCGCAGGTGCGAGGTCTCGAACTGCGTGTCGAGCAGCGTGAAACCGCTCTTTTCGAGGCGTGCCGCCAGGTGGACCAGGGCCACCTTGCTCGCGTCCGTGACCCTGTAAAACATGCTTTCGCCAAAAAACGCGGCGCCCAAGGCAACCCCGTAGAGGCCGCCGCAGAGTTTGCCGTCCTGCCAGCACTCCACGGAATGCGCGAACCCCATTTCGTGGAGCGCGATGTAGAGCCGTTCGATGATCGGGTTGATCCAGGTTTCCCGGCGCCCCGGATTGGGTGTGGCGCAGGCGTCGATGATCTGATGGAACGCCGTATCGCAGCGCACCTCGAAGTCGCCGCGGCGCAGCCGGCGCTCGAGGCGGCGGGGCACATGGACGGCATCGAGCGGCAGAATTCCCCGGTAGTCCGGGTCGATCCAGTGAATTTCCCGCTCGCCGCGGCTTTCGGCCATCGGAAAAATTCCGACCGCATAGGCCCTGAGCAAGAGTTCCGGTGACAGATCCATAAGCCTGGACGCCGGCCCGGCGATCGCCAGCCTATCTCCCTGAGATGAAGTCCTCGAGCCAGTTTATGTCGTATTCGCCGTTTATGAAATCGCTCTCGGAGATCAATCGCTGGTGGACCGGAATGGTGGTCGCGATGCCGTCGACGACGAATTCCTCGAGCGCCCGGCGCAGCCGCATCAGGCACTCGTTGCGCGATTGGCCATGCACGATCAGCTTGGCGATCAGACTGTCGTAATGCGGCGGGACCGTATAACCCGCGTAGAGCCCCGAATCCACGCGCACGCCCAGGCCGCCTGGGGCGTGGTAGTCGCTCACCGTGCCCGGCGAGGGCGTGAAGGTCACGGGATCCTCCGCGTTGATGCGGCATTCGATGGCGTGGCCGGTAAAGGCGATGTCGTCCTGCCCGAAATCCAGGGCGTGGCCCGAGGCGACGCGAATCTGCTCACGCACGAGATCGACGCCGGTGATGGCCTCCGAGATGGGGTGTTCGACCTGAAGGCGCGTGTTCATTTCGATGAAATAGAAGGCGCCGTCCTGATACAGGAACTCGACCGTGCCGGCGCTGCGGTAGCCGAGCTCCTGCATCGCCTTCGAAACCAATTCGCCGATCTCCTGGCGCTGTCCGGCGTTCAGCGCCGGCGAGGGCGCCTCTTCGAGCAGTTTTTGAAAGCGCCGCTGCAGCGAGCAGTCGCGTTCGCCCAGATGGACGACGTTGCCCTGACCGTCGGCCAGGACCTGGACTTCGATGTGGCGTGGGCTGGGCAGGAATTTTTCGAGGTACACCTGATCGTTGCCGAAGGCGCTCTTCGCTTCGGCGCGCGCCGTCTTCAACAGGGTTTCCAGCTGGTCTTCGCTCTGCACGATCTTCATCCCGCGCCCGCCGCCGCCCGCCGCTGCCTTGATGAGCACCGGATATCCGACCTTGGCCGCGGTCTGCCCCGCGTCCCGGTCGTCGCCGACCGCGCCGTCGGAACCGGGCACCACGGGCAGGCCGAGCGTCACGGCGGCTTCCTTGGCGCTCACCTTGTCGCCCATCAGGGCGATATGCTCGGGTGCCGGGCCGATGAACACGAAGCCGTGCTCTTCGACCATGGCGGCGAATTCGGCGTTCTCGGCCAGGAAGCCCACCCCCGGATGGATCGCATCGGCCCCGGTGATGGTGGCGGCCGAGAGGATGGCCGGTATGTTCAGATAGCTATCCCTGCTGGGCGGCGGGCCGATGCAGACGCTCTCGTCGGCCAAGCGGACATGCATCGCATCCTCGTCGGCCGTCGAGTGGACCGCGACGGTCTCGATCCCCATCTCCCGGCAGGCCCGGTGAATCCGGAGCGCGATTTCGCCGCGGTTGGCGATGAGGATCTTTTCGAACATGACGGGGAATCCCCGGCCCAGGCCCTGCTAATCGATGACCATCAGCGGCTCGCCGTACTCCACCGGCTGGCCGTCTTGGACCATGATTTGTGACACCGTCCCGGCCCGTGGGCTGGGGATCGGGTTCATCACCTTCATGGCCTCGATGATGACCAGGGTTTGGCCCTGTTCGACCTCGTCGCCCAGGCTGACAAACGCCGATGCGCCCGGTTCGGCCGCCGTGAAAGCGGTGCCGACCATGGGCGCCCTGACCGCGTTGGCCGGGATATCCTGGTCGCCGTGCGGCGACTCGGCGGCGCCGGGCGCCGGTGTGGCGGCCGAGGCCGAATCCGCCGCCGCGGGCCCTGCGGCCGCAACGCCGGAATTGCGGGCTACGCGGATCCGCCGGCCGTCGGACTCGTACTCGATCTCGGTGAGGCCGGTCTCATCCAGCAGTTTCGACAGCCGGCGGACCAGCGCCTCGTCGAATTCCAGCTTGGCCATTACGCCTCTTCCGTTTCTATCAGACGGCGCGCCAGTGCCTCGAGCGCCATCAGGTAGCCCGGCGCACCAAAGCCGGCGATGACACCGGTAGCGGCTTTCGAAACATAGGACTGGCTGCGAAACGGCTCGCGCCTGTGAATGTTCGAAAGGTGCACTTCGATCACCGGCAGAGCGACGGCCAACAGGGCGTCCAGCAAGGCAATCGATGTATGGCTATAGGCACCGGGGTTGAGGATCAAGCCGTTAAACCCGCCGCGGGCCTCCTGGATCCAGTCGACCAGCTGGCCTTCGCCGTTCGATTGGCGGCAATCTACCTCGATCCCCAGCTCGGCGCCGCGCTGCCGGCACAGCGCCTCGATCTCGTCGAGCGTCGTGGTCCCGTAGATCTCGGGTTCGCGGGTGCCGAGAAGGTTGAGATTTGGGCCGTTGAGGATCAGGACTTTGGGCGCTTTGGCCACCCGCGCCTCCTGACGTGATGCCGAGGCTCTAGCGTTAACACAGCCGGGTCGGGGATACCAGTGAGGCGAACAAACCGTCGCCCGCGGCGGCTCAGCTCGAACCGGCCCGCGCGTTGGCGACTAATTGACGCAGCGCTGACATATCGAGCGCGCCGCGCACTAGCTCGTCACCGATGACGAAGGCCGGCGTGCCGTTGATCTGGAGGTCCTGCGCCAGCACGTAATTGCGCTGCAGCATGTCGTCGATCTCGCTTGCCTGCATGTCGCGGCGCAGCTGGTCGACGTCCAGGCCGATCTTCTTGGCTACCTTGATGGCCTTGGCTTCGTCGACCTTTCCAACGACCGTCATCAAGGCAAAGTGGAACTCCTCGTATTTGCCCTGCTTGACGGAAGCTAAAGCCATGCGTGCGATCGCGAGCGATTCCGGACCGAGGATCGGGAATTCCTTCATGACCAGGCGAATGTTGCCGTCGTCCTCGACGGCTTCGCGCAGGGATTTGGCGACCTGAATGCAGTAGGGACAGCGATAGTCGAAGAACTCGACCACCACGACGTCACCCTCCGGGTTGCCGGCGACGGGCGCATCGGGGTCGTTGACCAAGCGGTCGCGGTTGGCGGTCACCGCCTCGCTCAACTGCTGCTGCTGAAGAACTTGCTGGCGCACCCGGTAGGCCTGCACCGCCTCCATCAGGACCTCCGGGTGTTCCAGAATGTAGTCGCGGACCAGCTGCCTGATCGCGTCTTCCTGCGCCGCATCGAACTGGCTGGACGGTGCTGGATCCTCGGCCCTGAGCGGCGCTGCCACCATCAGGGCGGCAATGACCGGGAGGAGCCAGCGTGTCATTCGCTTCGTCGCCTTCATAACCGCGGTTCCCTTCCCAATGGGCCGAAGAGGCGCGTATCGAACGCCGTCGTATGGGGGCTTAGCGGAAAATCGTTAAATCCCCGTAAGGTCCCCTAACGTCAATCGCCGCGCAGGTCAAATCAACGGTCCGTTAGCGTTATTTGGCGGCCAGTTGGTCGGCTTGGTTGAACAGATCGTCGGCCTGCAGCCAGCTTGGCGTACCCGCGGGCAGAATATCGAGCGCGCGCTTGGCGTGGCTGCGTGCTTCGATGTACGCGCCCCGGTTCAACGCCGATTCGCCCATGGCCAGGGCGGTCATGCCCTGGTCCCCGGCGCGGCCATAGGCGATGGCGGACAGCCGCCAGGCAAAAGCGTTGTCTTCCTCGTACCGCAGGGCCTGCTGCAAGTGTTGCAGGGCTTCGCGGTCGAGCTCTGGGGTGTTCATCTCGATCAGGATGCGCGCCAGCAACACGCGCAACTGTGGGGCTTCCGGGCGCAGGCGGACAGCGGTTTCCAAATTGGTCCGGCCCTCGGCAAGCTTGCCATGCTCGAACAACATCTGGCCCTTGAGTTCGTGGAAAAAGGGATCTTCCGGGTACTCCTCCAACAGCTCTTCGATCAAGGCCAAGGCGCGATTCAGATCGGATTGCCTGTAATAGGCGATGGCGTGGGCGTAGCGCGCGTGGAGGCCGCGGTCGTCCTTGGGGTAAGCGCGGAACACCTGGGGCAGAGGCCACAGGTAGCCGATCAGCTTGGCGCGTAAGCGCGCGTGCCGACCTTGAAGCTCGGGCGACGCCGGAGCACCGGCGTACGGTGATTCCGCAACCGCACGCTCGAGAAAATTGATCCGGTCGATGCTCATCGGATGGGTGCGCAGATAGGGATCCTGGTTGGCGGCGAGCAGGACCTCTTGACCGCCCAGGACGCGCATGAAATCGAGTAGGCCCTGGGGCGACTG
>JAZFZX010000314.1:0-3190 GCA_036444135.1 Kiloniellales bacterium
CGCTTGACCACCAGATAGGCGCCCGCCAGCTCGGCGCCCAGGGCGTCCATCAGCAGCGCGTCTTGTTCCAGAGCGTCGAGGGAGTCCTTCAGGGATTCCGGGTAACGCCGGATGCCGCGGGCGGAGCGTTCCTCGTCGCTGTAGTTGGCCGGGTCGATGAGCACCACTTCGCCTGGATCGAGTTCGCGCGCCACGCCGTCGAGCCCCGTCGCGATGAGGCCGCCGAGCGCCAGATAGGGGTTGTTGCTGGGATCGCTCGCCTTCAGTTCGAGGTTGACGCTCTCGGGCTCGATGCCCCACAGGCCCGAGGCGATGCGCACCGAGGCCTCGCGGTTGTCGGGACCCCAGGAGGTATAGGCGCTGCTCCAGAAATGCGGTTGCAGGCGGCGGTAGGAGTTGTAGCTGGCCGCCGTGAGTGCCAGCAGGCCGGGCAGGTGGGCGAGCACGCCGGCGATGAAGTGATAGCCGAGCTTGCTCAGGCGGTACGTGTCTTCGGGATCGTAGAACAGGTTGGTGCCGCCGTCCGGGTCCCACACGCTCCAATGGATGTGGGCGCTGTTGCCGGCCTGCTCGGGCAGCGGCTTGGGCGCCAGCGAGGCCAGCAAGCCGTGGTTTCCGGCGACGCTGCGCACCGTCTCGCGCAGCCAGATCTGATTGTCGGCCGCGCGCAGCGCCGGGGCGTGGCGTATGGGCAGCTCGTGCTGGCCGTGCCCCAGCTCCGGATAGTAGGCGTCGATCGCGATTTCCTGATCCTCCATGGCGGCGACGATGTCGTCCATGACCGCCGCCGCGCCGGCCATCGAGACCGTGCTGAAGCAGCTGCCGGTCTCGATCGGCTCATAACCGCCGTCATCAAGGGGGCGCAACAGGCTGAACTCGTTCTCGAAGGTGGCCTGGATGCTCATGTCCTGCTCGGCGGCGCGGGCGATCATGCGCCTGAGGAAGCTGCGCGGACAGGCGGCCCAGGGCTGCCGGTCCAATGTCAGCATGTCGCACATCATGGCGGCCGCGTTGGGCGCATAGGGCAGGACCACGAAGCTGTCGGGGTCGGGCACCAGCCGGATCTCGCCGACCGGCCCCATGGTCTCGAAGGGCTGCAACTGGTCGAGAATGTTGAAGGCCTGCATGGCCACCGTCAGGCCGATGCCGGTGTCCAGGCGGCTGGCCAGGCTGTCCTTGTGCGCCAGCTTGCCGCGGATGACGCCGCCGTTGTCGCAATAGAGGAAACGAATGAGACGGACATCGGCGGCCTCGACCGCCGCCACGACCTGCTCCTTGTTCATGGTTGCCTCCCCACGGCTATGGATAGCCAAGCGGGCGAAGGCCGATCGGCGGCGTGCGCCAAAGGGCTCACGCCCGTGCCGCGAGGTAGGCGTCGGCCAGTTCGCGCAGCCGTTCCCGCCCGAAGCTCGCGTCGTGGCCGCCGTGGACCACGGTGACCGGCAGCTCGCGCAGGCGCTTCATGGTCCGGACGTACTGCCCGATATCGGAGCCGGGTAGGCCGTCGAGCAACGGCCCATCGTAGACCGCGTCGCCCGAGAACAGGGTCCCACTGGCGGCTTCCCAGAGGCCGATGCTGCCGGGCGAATGGCCGGGCAGGTGCAGCACCTCGAAGCGGCGGTGGCCGAGATCGATTTCGTCGCCTTCGTCCACCAGACGTGTGGCCGGCGCCGGCAGTACCCGGTAGGCCGATGGGTCGTAACCCTCGTAGGGCAGGGCGGTGACGAACGCCTCCGGCATCTCGTAGCCCGCGGCCCGTATGGTTTCGACCAGTGACGGGTCGAGGTCGCGGGCGTAAAGCGAGGCGAAGCCACTCGGGTCTTCCAGTTCTTCTGCCTCAGCCCGATGGACAATGCGCTCCTCGAATTCGAACAGGCCGCCGACATGGTCGTAGTGGGTGTGGGTGGCGACCACCGTGAGCGCCTTGTCGAACAGCGTACGCGCCGCCTCCTTGAGGCTCATGATGCCGAGGCCGCTGTCGATCAGCAGATCACGGTCCGCGCCGCGCACGTGCCAGATGTTGCAGCGGAGCAGGGGGTCCACGTAGGGCTCCCAGATCCACGTGATGTCCTCGTCCACGCGGGCGAACTCGAACCAGCGGTCGCCGATCTCAAGCGTCATGAGGGCCGTTGCCTTCTTTGCCGTTTGCCAGGGTCCCCTCAGTATAGCAAAGGCGGCCGGCGAGTCCGGCCAAATGCCGGGCAAGGCCGCGGCCGGGGTGGCCCGCCTTGCCACCCTGGTTCCGGCGACGTAAGTAACCTCTCATGAGTGACCGGATTTCCATCGCCCTGGCGCAGATCAACCCCACGGTGGGCGACCTGGATGGCAACGCCGATCTGATCCGCGCGGCCCGCGCCGAGGCGGCCGGGCAGGGGGCGGATCTGCTGGTTTGCCCCGAGCTGTCGGTGCCCGGCTACCCGCCCGAGGACCTGGTCCTGAAGCCCGCCTTCGTTGCGGCCTGCCGGACGGCGGTGGAGGCCCTGGCAGCGGAGACGGCCGACGGCGGCCCGGCTCTGGTGGTTGGCAGCCCGTGGCGCGAGGAGGCCGATGGCCGTGCCCGGCCGGTCAACGCCGCCGTGCTGCTCGACGGTGGCCGGGTTCAGACCCATCGCGCCAAGCACGAGTTGCCGAACTACAGCGTGTTCGACGAGAAGCGCGTATTCCAGAAAGGGCCCCTGCCGGGCCCGGTGAATTTCAGGGGCGTTCGCCTCGGCCTCATGGTCTGCGAGGACATGTGGACCCCGGATGTCAGCGAGTGCCTTGCCGAATCCGGCGCCGAGATCCTTGTGGTCCCGAATGGCTCGCCCTACGAGATGGACAAGGTGGACGTGCGCGTGCAGTTGGCGGTCCGACGGGTCACCGAGACGGGACTGCCGCTGGTCTACGTCAATCAGGTGGGCGGCCAGGACGAGCTGGTGTTCGACGGCGGCTCGTTCGTGCTCGACGCCGAGTGCAATCTCCAGGTCCAGCTGGCGATGTTCGAGCCGCTGGTCGTCACCACGCGCTGGGAACGCGGCGGTGACGACCGCTGGCGCTGCACCGGGGGGCCGCAAACGCCGCCCGAGGTCGGCGCCGAGGCGGTCTACCGCGCCCTGGTGCTGGGCCTGCGCGATTATGTCGACAAGAACGGCTTTCCCGGCGTGGTGCTGGGCCTGTCGGGCGGCATCGATTCGGCGGTTTCGGCGGCGGT
>JAZFZX010000315.1:0-2725 GCA_036444135.1 Kiloniellales bacterium
TCTTCGGAGGCGCGGCGCAGACGAATGAGCGGGGTCCTGCCAATCGTGCCTATAAAGCCGTCGCGAACGTCCATCGTTCTCTCGCCTTGCTGTCGATCGTCGCCTCTTGCCGGGCGGCGGGTGGAGACTAGCCGTGCCGGGGTCCGCGGATCAAGGCGCAGCGCGCGCCCAGCGCTTTCGCAGGTCGGCACGGTTGAGCAGCAGCCACTGCAGGGTGATGACGGTGATCGCGTTCGGGCGCTCCTGCGCCAGCACCCGGTCCAGTGCATCTTCGGCGGGCACCGCGAAAACCCGGATGTCCTCGCCTTCGTGGTCGAGCCCGTGAATACCGCCGGCGCCTTCGCTGTCCACCCGGCCGCAAAACATGGCCACCGTCTCGGAACTGCCGCCCGGCGTCATGAGAAAGGTGCCGATCGTCACCAGATCCCGGATCTCCCGCCCGGCCTCCTCGACCGCCTCGCGCCGGACCACCTCCGCCGCGTCCTCGCCCGGTTCGATGATCCCGGCCACCACCTCGATCAGCCAGGGCTCGGTTCCGGCCGCATAGGCGCCGATGCGGAATTGCTCGATCAAGACCACGGTGTCCCGGTCCGGATCATAGAGCAGAACCGCGGCGGCATCACCGCGTTCGAAGACCTCGCGGGACATGGGCGCAGTCCAGCCCCCGTCGAATTTGTGATGCCGCAGGCGGTAAAGGTCCATCTGAAAATACCCCCGGTAGGGCGTTGATTTCTCTAACATTTCGACTCGTTCTTCACCGCCCGGTATCTCGCTCATCCAAGGCTCCTTCACGGTTCAGGGTTGCGCGCCTTGCAGGCAGCTTTACGAGATTACACCGGGAGGCGGCTTCCGTGTGCAACTCCTGGGCTTACCGGGCGGTTGCCTAACGGGCCGGGCCTGTGTTGCGATGCTGGCCGGCGGCGGATTTTTTTGGGGACAGGAGGCAGCATCATGGCCACGCGCAGCGAAAAACTCACATTCACGGGGGCGGGCGGCGACCAGTTGGCGGCGCGTTTCGATCAACCTCAGGGACCGGCGAAGGCCGTCGCGTTGTTTGCGCACTGCTTTACCTGCACCAAGGACATTTTCGCCGCCTCGCGGATCGCCAGCGGCCTTGCAGAATGCGGCATCGCCGTCTTGCGGTTCGACTTCACGGGCCTCGGCCATAGCGAGGGCGAGTTCGCCAACACCAACTTCTCCTCCAATGTGGGCGACCTGGTCGCCGCCGCCGACCACCTGCGGCAACACCATGAGGCGCCGCGTTTGTTGATCGGCCACAGCCTGGGCGGTGCGGCGGTCCTGGCGGCGGCAGGCCAGGTCCCCGAGGCCGTGGCGGTCGCCACCATCGGGGCGCCGGCCGAACCCGGCCACGTGCAGAAACTGTTCCAGGAAGCGCGTCCCGAAATCGAAGCGGCGGGGGAAGCGGAGGTTCTGCTCGCCGGGCGCCCGTTCCGCATCAAGAAGCAGTTCCTGGAGGACATCGAAGCGGCCCGGCTCGAGGACGCCATCGCCACCATGCGCAAGGCCCTGCTGATCTTTCATGGGCCACTGGATTCCACGGTGAGCGTCGACAACGCCGGGCGAATCTTCGGCGCGGCCAAGCACCCGAAGAGCTTCGTTTCCCTCGACGGGGCCGATCACTTGCTGAGCCGCCGCGAGGACGCGTCCTACGTGGCCGAGGTTCTGGCGGCCTGGGCGACACGCTATCTGGGGGCGGATGCGGGGCCGGAGGCGGACCTCAAGGCCGCGCCCGGCACCGTCGTCGTCCAGGAGACCCGCGAGGGCCGCTTTACCCAGCGCATCGCGGCCGGTCCGCATGCGCTGCGGGCCGACGAGCCCCAATCCGTCGGCGGTGACGACAGCGGCCCCGGCCCCTACGACCTGCTGTTGGCCGGCCTCGGGGCCTGCACGTCGATGACGCTGCGTCTCTACGCCGAGCGCAAAGGCTGGCCGCTCGAGCGCGTGACCGTCACCCTGGCCCACGACAAGATCCACGCCGAGGACTGCGCCGACTGCGAGACCAGGGAAGGACGCCTCGACCGGATGGAACGGCGCCTGTCGGTGGACGGCGACCTGGACGACCAGCAGAAGGCCAAGCTCCTGGAGATCGCCGACAAGTGCCCGGTGCATCGGACCCTGGAAAGCGAGGTGGTGGTCACCACCACACTGGACTGATCGATGATTGGGGACTGATCGACGGTTGGCTCCGACGTGGAGCCGGGGCGCAGGCCGCCAGTTCTTTCTGGTGACCGGTCCGGGCGACATGATGAGGCGGCGCCATGCGTGATGAAGACTGTGTGCGCTTTCTGCAATGGTGCTTGCCGCCGTTGGGCCTGCGCTGGGCCGGCTATCGCCGGGTACGCAGGACGGTCTGCAAGCGCATCGAACGCCGCCGCAGGGAGTTGGGTTTGGCGGATGCGGCGGCCTATCGCGCCTGCCTGATAGCCGACCCCGGCGAATGGACGCGGCTGGACGCTTTGTGCCGCATATCCATCTCCCGCTTCTATCGAGACCGGGCGGTGTTCGATCGTCTGGTCTGCGATGTACTGCCGAACCTGGCGACAAAGGCCGGGCGCCGTGCGGATACGGCGCTGCGATGCTGGAGCGCCGGGTGCGCCTCGGGCGAGGAGCCGTACAGCCTCGCCATCGCCTGGCGCTACGCCCTGCAGGCTGACCATCCGGGACTCCGTTTCGAGATTATGGCCAGCGACGACGATCCGGTTCT
>JAZFZX010000316.1:0-6140 GCA_036444135.1 Kiloniellales bacterium
GTGGCCGCAAACCAGTGGCGTCAGCAATGACCAGCGGCGGGCCGGTTATGCGGCCTGGGGTCAGATCTTGCCCGACTCGGGCGCGGTTGAATAGCATGCCGCCATGGCCAGGCCGCCGCGCATCGAATTCTCGGGCGCCCTCTATCACGTGAGCGCGCGCGGGCGCGACGGCGGGCAGGTGTTCCGCGAGCCCGAGGATGCCCGGCGTTTCATCGATTTCCTGGGCCAGGTCTGCGGCCGATTCGACTGGGCGGTCTATACCTATTGCCTGCTGCCCGGCCAGGTGCAGCTTGTCGTCGAGACGCGCCGGCCCACGCTGACGGAGGGCATGCGCCGCTTGAGCGGCCGGTACGTTCAGGCCTTCAACCGCCGGCATCGACGCCGGGGACCGCTCTTTCAAGGCCGCTTCAAGGCCGTTCTCGTCGACCGCGAGCCATACCTGCGCCAGGTCTGTTGTGCGGTGCTGCGCGCGCCGGTCGAGGCCGGATTGGCGGACCAGGCGCGCGCCTGGCGCTGGAGCAGTTGCGGCGCCGTTCTGCGCCAACATACGCCGGACTGGCTGGCCGGGGAGGCGCTCCTGACCCTGTTCGGCGCCGAGCCCGAGGCGGCGTGCGCGGCCCTGGCCGATAGCCTCGGCGGCCCCGCGGCGGCCGGCGACCCCTGGCGGGCGCGCCAGGCGCAGATCTTCCTGGGCTCGGCCGGTTTCATCGAGGCCGCGCTGGCCGAAGGCGCGAAGTCGCGGGCCGAGGCCCCGCCGCGGCAGCCGATTGCCTGGTTCGCCGGACACTATCGCGACCGCTACGAAGCAATGGCGCGCGCCCATCTGGAGGGCGGTTACGGCCAGCCGGATGTTGCCCGCCATTTCGGCGTCCATTACAGCACGGTGAGCCGCGCCGCGGACCGCTGGACACGGCTGGACGCGGCCGCCTGACGGTCCGCCCTCGGATCGCGTCTCGGAGGACCGTTGGTATTAGCTGCGGAGAATGTTGCGGAGCTGCCGCTCGCCGATTGGCATGGGCGCGCCGGACTTGAAGGCGAGCCAGAGATAATGGCGCGGAGTTTCGAGATAGCTGCCGGGCACCCGGTCATGGTCGCGGTCGTGGCGCCAGGCCGAGGCGGCGTAGCGGACCGCCAGGCTCCGAATACGGCCGGCCTGGGCGGTGACCCGCTCGTGCGAATAAAAGCGGCTCGCCAGTTCCCTCAGCGCGCCGTCCCGCTTGCGCATTGCGTCCTCGAGCCACCACGGTACCCCGCCGCGCGGAAAGCGCAGGCCCAACGCCTCTTCGATCGACCGGCAGTCGCGCTTTAGATAGAGATCGAGCGCCGTCCCGAGCCAATGTGCCGTGGTCGCGTCCAGGGGCTCTCTGGCCAGTAGCTGGCTGGATACATCCCTGAGTTTGTCGACCGAAGACACCATGACATTCGAGACCGCATTCGTTTTCCCAATGACCATCGAAAAAGGGCTGAGGGCCTCCTTTGCCGGCGAAGTAAATCGTCCGGTTCCCACTTGGTTGGAGCGAGTCCAACACCTGCTCTGCGTGGAGGCCACCAAATGGCCCAGATAACGGTTTAAACGACTTTGCAAACCATGTGATCGCCCTCCCAGTAAATCCGAAATTCAGTCTCGGTTCTCCAAAGTCCCCAAGGGGACGTCTTTTTTATTTTGTAGACTCGATTCTTTGTCTTTGCGGCGAACAATTCAATAACAACGCTGAGGTGATCTTTGCCGTACGGCTGCGCAAACCTGCCGCTGTCTGACCATTGGTTCAAAATACTGCTCAGAATGGGTACGACGGCACCGCTTATTACCCTTACCTACACAGCTCTGTACCCAATGTGTAAATTTGTGTAGGATCGGTGGGGAAACGGGGGAATGGGACGCATGGCCGACATCGATATCTCTGGCCCGGACCGGCAAATCGGTTCGCTGCTCAGCGGCGAAGAGGTCGAGAGGCTGCGCGAGGCGATCAATTGGGTTCGCCGCCACCGCGGCTTGCGCTTGAAGGAAATCGCCCAGGACTGCGATGCGCCGGAACACACCGTGCGGAACTTCGCCTACCGCAAAAGCGTGCGGCCGGACAGCGCCTTCCTGGGACGGCTGTATAAATACATTGTCTCAAACCGCGAACTCTTACCCGAGGGCTTCTTTTCCAGCCAGGATGAGGTTCAGGCGGCGGCACGGGAGAGCGTGTTGGGCCGGCTTGCCAGCTATGACCTGATCAAGATGGAAATTGCCATCTCGGAGAGCGACCTGAAGCGGGTCTACGACCGCTACAGCGGCTATTACCTCTGCTTTCGCTCCTCCTATCAACCCGAGACCATGTCGGTGTCCTGGCTGCACATCCTGCCGCTCAGGCCATCGGTCAAGGCCTCCCGCTGGGGCCTGCCGCTGCCGCGCTTCACCATCTACACCCGCTATCCCGATCCGGTCGATCCCAGTGTCACTCACAGCAATGTCGTTGTCGGCTACACCTACAGCCGCCACGGCCATATCTATCTGACCGGCAGTCACGACGGCGCACTGAAGTCTTTCATCCTGAGCGAGCCCACGATCACCAACTTCACTTACATACAGGGCGTCTCCCTTCTGACCTCGGCGACGGACAATCAACCCTTTGCCTCGCGGGTGGTCTTGCAGCATCTGGGCGCCGAAACCTCCCGCGACGAGTGGAGCGAGCGGATCGGCGTCTTTCCGACCGATCAGTTCAAGGACCGGTTCGACAACGCCGATGCGGTATTGCGGGCGCTGGGCGGCGATGGTTTGTTGCGCGGCGCGCCGACCCGCTAGAGCACTTTCCGCTCACGTGGAATCGCGTTGCCGGGCCGGCTCGGCGGCCGCTCAGACGCCGATGATCAGCCAGGGCAGATAGGTCACCGCCAGCACGACCGCTAGCAGGAGCAGCAGGAAAGGCAAGGCGCAGCGGTAGATTTCGGTCAGCGGCTTGTCGAACCGGTAGGCGGCTAGAAACAGGTTCATACCGACCGGCGGGGTCAGATAGCCGAGCTCCAGGTTGACCAGGAAGATCATGGCCAGGTGCAGGGGATGGAGGCCAAAAGCCTCGCCGATCGGCAACAGCAGGGGCACCACCACGACGATGGCCGAGAACAGGTCCATCAGGCAGCCGACCAGCAGAAGAAAAATATTGAGGGCCAGCAGGAACACGATCTGGGAGTCGACGTGCTGCCGGATCCAGACGGCTGCCTTCATCGGTATCTGTGCGTCGACCAGGTAGTTCGCCACGCCCATTGCAACCCCGAGGATGATGAACACGCCGCCGATCAGCGTGGCACACTGGACCAGGACTCGCGGCAGATCGCGTACGGGATGCAGGTCGCGGTGAATGACCACCTCGACGATCAGCGTGTAGACGATAGAGATTGCGGCGGCTTCCACCAGGGTGCTGACCCCGCCGAAAATCCCCACCAGGACGATGACCGGCAGAAGGATTTCCCATTTGGCCTGCCAGATGGCGGTCGCCGCCTCGCGGGCGTCGAAGGCGTGCCACCGGGCGCCGCTCTTGAGCGACTGATACACGCCGAACAGGCAGACCGCCGCGACCATGAGGGCGCCGGGCACGAGCCCCGCCTTGAACAGGTCCGGGATCGACACGTGCGCGACGACGCCATAGAGGATGATGGCCAGGCTCGGGGGGAAGAGCAGGCCGATCGAGCCGGTCGCCGTCACCAGGCCGAGCGAAAAACGCTCCGGCAGCCCGCCCTTCAGGAGGATCGGCAGCAGCAGCCCGCCGAGCGCCAGGATCCCCACGCCCGACGCGCCGGTGAAGGTGGCGAAGAAGGCGCAGACCAACGTGGTCGCGATCACGAGACCGCCCGGTAGCCAGCCGAACAGGGCATGAAACAGGCGCACCAATCGCCGGCTGGCGCCGCCCTCGGCCAGTAGGAATCCGGTCAGCGTGAAAAGCGGGATCGTCGGGATCGAAGGCGAGACCACGATGCGGTAGGTCTCCACCGGGATGGCCGCCACCGGAACCCCGTCGGCGAAGAACAAGGCGAGCGCCGCGCCGCCCAGCACCACGAAGATGGGCGCACCGAGCACGGCGGCGATGACGAGCCCGATCAGGGCGGGCCACAGCAAAGCCTCGGCCGCCGGCGCCAGCAGCCAACCCAAGGCCGCCGCCAGCGGGATGCCGAGGGCGGCCAGGATCTGCTGTGTGGTGCTGCCGGCCTGGCGAATGAAGCGCCAGGTGATGATCAGGAAACTTAGCGGCAGGACGCTTTCCACGCACCACAGGGGCAGCCAGCCTCCGATACGCACCGGATCGGCCATCTCGCTTTGCACGAACCGCAGGCTGGCCCAAAACAGGCCGGCGCCGACCATCGTCGATACAATCGTCGTGAGACTCGCGGCAAGCGGCTGCAAACTGCCGGGCAAGACGAGCGATCCGGTCGACAGACTGAGGTGCCGCCCCTCCCGCGAGGCGATAATCGCCCCCAGGAATCCGACCCACAGGGTCAGGTTTTGCACGTAGCCCACGCTGCCCGGCAGGCCGCTGCCAAATAACGCCCGGAGACCCAGTTCCAGGACCGGCAACAGGCCCATCGCCAACAGCGCCAGGGCGCATATGCCGTTCTCGACCCGGCGGCCGAAGATTGCGATATTTGGTGGCATGACTGCGTCCAAGCGGGCTCACATGGCCGCGGCGGCGCGGTATTCGTCGCGCAGGCGTTCGACCTCGGCGACCATGTCCGCCGGCACGATGGCGCCAATGAGGCGGCCGTATCCGGCGCGTGCCACATTTTCCCAGGCAGGAACGGTCTCTTCGGGCACCGCGTGGACGCTCAGCCCGTGCTCCTGCATGGCCGCGACGGCCTCGCGACCCAGCGTGCCAACGCGTGCCTGGAGCTGATCGGTCGCCTGCCGGGCGGCGTCATGGAGTCTTGGCCGCAGGTCCTCGGGAATCCGCTCCCAGGCCCGCTTCGAGACGACCACCGCGCCCACCAGGCGGGCCCATTTCAGGTCCGTCATGTGGGGCGCCAGGCCGAACCATTGAAGGGACAGGGCGGCGACCGGCGTGGTCGGGAAAGCGTTGATCAGGCCGGAGTGGAGCGCCATCATCATGTCCGTCGAGGCCAGAGGCACCGGGTTGTAACCCTGGTCCTTGTAAGCCTCGACAACGGCCGAGTGTCCCGCCCAAGTGAACAGCTTCATGGGCTTCAGGTCATCGGGGTGCACCACCGGCTGTTGGGCGAAGAAATGCACCCAGCCTGCGTCGCCCCAGGCCAGCAGGACGAAGCCGCGTTCCTCGAAGATCTCCTCCAGGCGCGAACCGAGTTTGTCGCGCACGTAGTTCAGTTCCGCATCGGAGCGGAACATCATGGGCATTTGCAGCGCCTGCACCTCTTGGGCGATCCGCGCCAAGCCCTCGCCGGTGAGCGCGGCGGCGTGCAGCTGGCCCACGCGCATCTTGCGCACCATGTCCGATTCGTCGCCGGCAACACCGCCTGCATAGATGCGCACCTCGACCGTGCCGCCGGAAATCTCTCTCCAGCTCTCGCCGATGTCCCGGAGAACCTCGTGCCAGGGCGAGCCCTCCGGGGCGAGCGTGCCCAATTTGATCGTCTGGGCGTAGCCAGGAACGCTGGCGAATACCAGCACGGAAGCGGCGAGGTAGGACGCGAGGATGCGGGTCATGACATCTCTCCTTCGGCTTCGTAGGCGACGAACAGTTCGGGCAGGCGCGATTGCAGCCACAGCGCGCGCCGGTGGGCGATGGTGTTGACCAGGCGCTGCTGGGGGTCCCGGTCGGGATCAACGGCCAGGGCCGCTTCGATCAGCCTGTCAAATTCGGACAGGTTCTGCTCGCGCAGCGACACGGCCTCGGCCAGCGCCAGATGGACTGAACCGCGGCGGCCTTGGGACAGCTCGAGCGCGCGCTCGTAATGTCTGCGGGCCTTGGCGGCGTCGCCGCCCGGGCGGCTGCCCTCGTAGGCGATGAAGAACTCGTGCGCGCTGCCGGCCTCGTAGCTTTCGTCGAGGTCCAGCACCCGGCCAATCAGAGCGGCGGCGATCGGCAGTTCGGCCAACAGGTTCATGTCATCCTTGGCCGCGCTGAGGGCGCCCGCCCAGGAGGCGCCCGCCCAGTAGAGAAAGGTAATATCCTCGGCCGTGGTTTGTGCCA
>JAZFZX010000317.1:0-2503 GCA_036444135.1 Kiloniellales bacterium
CTTTCGCGCACGCGCTGGAGGCGGAGCTCGGTTACGACGACCGCCTGCTGCACGGCGAGGCCGTGGCCATCGGCCTGGTCATGGCCTTCGACCTTTCGGTGCGGCTCGGGCTCTGTCCGACCGCGGAGGCCGCGCGCGTCCGGCGGCACCTGGCCGTCGTCGGGCTGCCGACCGGCCTCGATTCCATGCCCGGATGCGTGTGGTCGGCCGCGGCCCTGGTCAAACACATGCACCGCGACAAGAAGGTGCGCGACGGCAAGGTGAATTTCGTGCTTGCCGGTGGCATCGGCGCTACCTTCGTGGAAAGCGGCGTGGACCTCGCGGACGTCGAGGCGCTGCTCACCGGCCAGGCCGCCGCCTGACTTCGATCACAACACCGCTCTCGTACGCGCACATCGTCAAAACACCACCGCTCCGGCACTTCTCCTGAGGCAACCCGAGATGGAAACGGAAATTCTGCTATCGATCGGCGCGATCGCGCTGCTTCTCGTCTTCTCCGCCTTTTTTTCGGGCTCCGAGACGGCACTGACAGCCGCGTCCCGCTCGCGCATGCACACCCTCGAACAGCAGGGCGACCCACGGGCCCGCCTGGTCAACGAGCTGTTCGCGCGTAAGGAGCGCCTGATCGGCGCCGTGCTGCTCGGCAACAACCTGGTCAACATCACGGCTTCGGCCCTCGCCACCAGCCTGATGATCGGTTGGGCCGGCGACGCGGGCGTCGCATACGCGACCCTGGTCATGACGCTCCTGGTGCTGATCTTCGCCGAGGTGCTGCCGAAGACCTACGCCATCCACAACCCAGACCGCTTTGCGCTCTCGGTCTCACGGAGCATGCGCGTCGTGGTCCGGCTGTTCGGGCCGGTCACGCTTGCCGTGCAGGCGGTGGTGGGCGTTACCTTGTCGCTCTTCGGGGTGCGCCTGTCCACCACCCCGGCGCCGGGCCAGAGCGAGGAGGAGCTGCGCGGCGCGATCGAGCTGCACACCGGCGAAAGCGAGGAGGAGCGTCACGCGCGCGAGATGCTGCGCTCGATCCTGGACCTCGCCGAGGTGGAGGTCGAGGAGATCATGATCCACCGCAAGAACATGGCCATGATCGACGTCAACCAGCCGCCCGGCAAAGTCGTCGAGGAGGTGCTGTCGAGCCCCTACACACGCTTGCCGCTGTGGCAGGACGAACCGGACAACATCGTCGGCGTGCTGCACGTCAAGGCGCTGCTGCGCGCCGTGCACAGCCAGTCGACCAATCCGGACGAGCTCGACCTGGTGGCGATCGCCAACGATCCCTGGTTCGTGCCCGAGACGACCGACCTTCTGTCGCAGTTGCAGGCTTTCCGCACGCGCCAGGAACACTTCGCCATCGTGGTCGACGAATACGGCGAGGTCTTGGGCGTCGTCACCCTGGAAGACATTCTCGAGGAAATCGTCGGCGATATCGCCGACGAGCTGGACATCCCAGTGACCGGCGCGCGCGTGCTGACGGACGGCTCGGTCGTGGTCGACGGCACCGTCACCCTCCGCGACCTCAACCGCCAGTTCGAATGGCGCCTGCCCGACGAAGAGGCATCGACCGTCGCCGGCCTGGTGCTGCATGAAGCACGCCGCATCCCGGAGGTGGGCCAGGTCTTCGCCTTTCACGGATTCAGTTTCGAGATCCTGCACCGCCAGCGCAACCAGATCACCTCGATCAAGGTGACGGCCCTGAGCGACGCGGCCCGTCCGCCTGCCGATTGAGGCGCCTTCCCGCCCGGCGCCCTGGAACAAAGAGGTCTTGAGCTCGCCATGCCCCTGTCAGACCCCCAAGCGCGCGAACGCCTGCACACCCGCCGCTATGCGTTCGACGGTTTCCGGCGCGATGACGGCCTGTGGGACATCGAAGGCCACATGACCGACGTCAAGAGCTACGCCTTCCACAACGACTACCGCGGCGAAATCCAGGCCGACGAGCCGCTGCACGACATGTGGATCCGGCTCACCATCGGCGAGGACTTCGTGGTGCGGGAGGTGGAGGCGGAAACCGACGCCGGACCGTTTTCCGTGTGTCCCGCGGTGGCGCCCAACTTCACGCGCATGGTCGGGGTCAAGATCGGCCGTGGCTGGCGGCAGGCGATCCGCGAGCGGGTCGGCGGCGTCGAGGGCTGCACCCATCTCGTCGAAATGCTGAATGCCATGGCGACGGTGGCCTTCCAGACCCTCTATCCGGTGCTCATGAAGAAGGAACAGTCGCGCGACCCCGGCCGTCGGCCGCCGCTGATCGATTCCTGCCATGCTTTCAGGAGCGACGGCGAGGTCGTCAAGAAAAGCTGGCCGGACTTCTATACCGGCGAGTGACGCGCCAGGTCCATTACCCCTCCTCGCCCGGTGCCCGCGCGGTGATCTGCAGGGCGTGCACGCCATCCGAAAGCTCCTCGGCAAGCACGGCATAGACCGCGCGTTGGCGTTCCAGGCGCGACTGGCCGGCGAAGCCCCCGGCAACGATGACCACACGAAAATGCGTCTCGCCGCC
>JAZFZX010000318.1:0-2490 GCA_036444135.1 Kiloniellales bacterium
TTGGCGCCGCCCGCGGCCAACGGAGCGGAAACATGACGGGCTGCAGCGGGGCCGTCCGGCAAGGTCTTTGAAACACCACACGCACCGACTGAGGGAGGACTGAAGAGATGACGGAGAAGTTCCTGAGCGGCCGCACGGCCATGGTGACGGGCGGCGCATCCGGTATGGGCCGCGCGATGGCCCTGGCGTTCGCCGGCGCCGGCGCCGACGTGGCGATCGGCTCGCTGCTCGCCGGCAGCAAGAAGACCGAGGGCGAGGTCTCCTACCTGCCGGGCGAGCAGGACCTGAAGGCCGCCAAGGCGGAGATCGAGGCCAAAGGCGTCAGATGCCTGGCCATGGGTCTCGACGTGACTCAAAACGACTCCGTTCAGGCCTTCTACGATGCCACCGTCGAGGCCTTCGGCAAGGTCGACATTCTGGCCAACGCCGCCGGCATCACCGCCGAACAGACGATCGTGGACCATCCCGATGCGGCCTGGGACAGGGTGATCGACGTCAACCTGACCGGCACCTACCGGGCCATCAAACGCGTGCTGCCGGGTATGATCGAGGGCAAGTGGGGGCGCATCGTCAACATCGCCTCGACCGCCGCCACGGTCGGCGCGGTGACATCGGGCGCCTACTGCGCCTCCAAGGCGGGGGTGGTCGGCTTGACCCGCTGCGTCGCCCTCGAGGGCGCGCCGCACGGCGTCACCTGCAATTCGATCAGCCCGACCTGGGTGAACACCGACTTCGGCCGCGACTGGATGTCGGGCATCGCCGAGGAACAGGAGCACCGCAAGGGCGAGGAGTACATCGCCGACGTCAAGGATGCCAACCCGCAGGGCCGCTTGATCGAGCCTTCGGAGGTCGGCGCGCTGGCGCTCTATCTGTGCCGCGACGAGGCCGCCGGCATGACCATGCAGGACCTGACGCTGTCGGCGGGATCGCTCTGGTAAGCCGCTAGCGGTACCGAGGCTCGGCCGGCCCCTGCCGCTCCCCGGCCCTGGCGCCTTCGAACGTCCCGGCCGACCTCGCCGGCGGCTACGATTCCGCCCAGCGTCAATCCGTGGCCGCCGCCTGATCCGCCTCCGCGGCCTCGGCGGTTGCAGCCTCGGCAGCTGTAGCCTCGGCGGCCGCGTCCTCTTGCGGCGTGCCGCGCGGGTCCAGCCTGGCGCCTACGGGCGACATGCGCGGCAGGGCCACGAACTCCTGCTGATCGGCCACCGGCAGCGGCTTGCGCTTGGCCATGCGGTAGAGCACGAAGCCGGCGAGCACGGCGGCCACCAGGCCGATGTAGCCGAAGAAGGCGTGCGGCCCCAGCCAGCTCATGGCGAGCGAACAGATCAGCGGACCGCCGACGGCACCGATTGAGAACGACATCAGCAGGCGGCTCGCCCCGGCCACGTAACGGCTGCGGTCCAGGTAATCGAAGGCCTGGGCCATGCTGAGGGGATAGACGTTGCTGATGGCGCCGCCCAACAGCGCGGCCAGGACCAAGACCAAGGCCAAGGGATCGCCAAACTTTCCCGCCGCCACGCCGGCCACGCAGACCATCGCGGCCGCAGCCAGCAGATTGCCCAGCACCGTGCGCCGGTCGAAACGGTCCGACAACCGGCCGATGGGAATTTGCAGCAGCATCCCGCCGACGATGTAACTGCCCATGAACAGCGAGGTCTGAAAAACGCTGAATCCGATCTCGCGGGAGAAGATCGCGCCCATGCCCCAGAAGGCGCCCACCATGAGCCCGGAGCAGACCGCCGCGGTGAAGGCCAGCGGCGAGGTTCCGTAGAGCTGCCGCAGGGTCAGCGGCGCGGCTTGGGCCAGGCTCGGCGCTTCGGCATGGGTCAGGGCGACCGGCACGATGGCGAGGCTGGTCAACAGCGCGGCGGCGATGAACCCGCCCAGCGAGTCCACCGTCCAAATGTTGATCGATAGCTGGCCGAGCGCCATGGCGATGTAGGTGATCACCATGTAGACGCCCAGCACCCCGCCGCGGTTCTCGTTGTCGGTGCGGTCGTTCAGCCAGCTCTCAAGGGCCGAGAAGATGCCCGCGATGCAAAGCCCCGAAACGAAACGGAGGAAGACCCAGGCGATCGGATCGAACAGCATGGCGTGGCCGAGGATCGTGGCGACGTTGAGCGCCGACAGGCCGGCGAACGCGCGGATGTGCCCGACCCGCAGGATCAGCGTCTTGCCGTAGATACAGCCGACCAGGAGGCCCCCGAAATAGGCCGCCATGACGATGCCGGTGACTTCGTTGGCGATGCCGGCGGACTCCAGCTTCAACGGCAGCGTAATGCTGAGCAGGCTGTTGCCCAGCATGAACAGCATCACCGCCGCGAACAGCGAGGAGACCGAAGCCAGAATCGGCATCATGGCGCAACCATCCCTCAAGCCAACGTCATGCTTCGCTCATTGCACCCATTTGCGATGCCGCGCAAGGCCTCTTGCAGGGGCGGGCGATTTTGGAGTGCGCGCGTGGCTGGCGTCTCCGGCCGACCGCCGAGA
>JAZFZX010000319.1:0-4896 GCA_036444135.1 Kiloniellales bacterium
GCGGGGTCGAGCCCCGGCTCGGCGACCAGATAGATCTGGCAGCGCGGGCGCGTGTCACGAACTATGGCGCGCGCCTTTCGGGTTTTTCTTCCTGGACCTTGCCTTCAGCCACCCGCGGCAGGCCGCGTGCGGGTCGGCCGCGGCCCGCAAATCCAGGGCGCTAAGCCGTCCGCTCAGCAGCTCTGCACCCATCTCTTTGGCGATGGCGGACAGCTTCTCGGCCGCCACCTTGGGCCCGGTGAAGCGCACATGCGTCATTCCATGCCGCAGGGCGGCGAGCACCAGTCCCGGCCGGTCCGCGCAGTCGATCACCCCGTGATAGGCGGCATCCGGCCATTCCGCAGCGGCCAGCGTCACGATCTTGCCGAACCAGGCAACCCCCGCATATTCGGCCGCCCCGGGAGCCGACAGGAGTGTGACGGGCCGGCCGAGCGCCGCCGCGGCGGCCAGGGCCGCCCGGGCATGGTCCAGCGAATGCACGATGATGGCAGGCCCGATTCCGGGTCCGGGCGGCGTTTGCTTCGTCATGACCCGCTCGTGAAGGGGAGCGCGGCTCCGATGGCTGACCGGCTGCGGCGGCGGGCGCTCAGAGCAGCTTGCCCATGAGTGCTGCGACGTCGCTCATGCGGTTGGAGAAGCCCCATTCGTTGTCGTACCACGACATGACGCGCACGAAGCGCCCCCCGATCACCTGGGTCTCCCTCAGGTCGAATGTGGACGATGCCGGGTTGTGGTTGAAATCGACCGACACGAGCGGCTCGTCATTGGTCTCCAAGATGCCTTTGAGCTTGCCGTTGGCGGCCTTGATGATGGCGGCGTTGATCTCTTCGACGCTGGTCTTGCGTTTCGGCGTGAAGGTCAGGTCCACCAGGCTGACGTTCGCCGTGGGAACGCGGATCGAGGTGCCGTCGAGCTTGCCGGCCAGTTCCGGCAGCACCAGCCCGACCGCGCGCGCGGCCCCGGTGGAGGTGGGAATCATGGAAACCGATGCCGCCCGGGCGCGAGCCAGGTCGCCGTGCAGGGTATCCACCGTCCGCTGATCGCCGGTGAAGGCGTGTACCGTGGTCATGAAACCGCGCTGGATGCCGACGGCCTTGTGCAGGACGTAAGCCACCGGCACGAGACAGTTGGTGGTGCAGGAGGCGTTCGAGACGACCTTGTGGGATTTGCGCAGCTTGTTGGTGTTGATGCCGTAGCAAACCGTTATGTCGGCGTCCTTGCAGGGCGCGGAAACCAGGACCTTCTTGGCGCCTGCGGCCAGGTGGGCGGAGGCGGCATCCTTGTCGGCGAACAGGCCGGTGCATTCCAACACGACGTCCACGCCGAGATCGGCCCAGGGCAGCTTGGCCGGATCGCGCTCGGCCAGAACGGCGATCTTCCGGCCGTCCACCTTGATCGCCTTCTTGAACGCCTGGACTTTGCCGGGGTAGCGGCCATGTACCGAATCGTGCCGCAGGAGATGGGCGTTCGCTTCGGGCGAGCCGAGGTCGTTGATCGCCACGAACTGCACGTCCTTGCGCTTGGCCTCCATGGCCGCCCGGAACACCAGGCGGCCGATTCGCCCAAAGCCGTTGATCGCCACCCGCACCGCCATACCGGTCTCCTCACCTATTTGATTTCAAATGTCGACTGGCTGCCGCCCGGACTCAGGCGTAGGCGCCGAGGGTTGCCTCGCCGTTGGCCTTGGCGCGCGCGAACAAGACCTCCTGTGCCGCCGGCAGGTTCTCGGCCTGGCCGCCCCAGGCCTTCAGCGGCCCCGCCTGCAGCGCCCGGCCATAGGAGAAACTGAGTTTCCAAGGCGGGTTCCCGGCCAGCTTGTTCATGGCGTTGAGGTGCAGCGTCGCGACCTCGTCGGACTGCCCGCCGGACAGAAAGACGATGCCGGGCACCGCGGCCGGCACGGAGCGTTTGAGACAGCGAAGGGTGCGCTCTGCCACATCTTCGACCCCGGCCTGTTCCGGGCAGTCTTTGCCCGACAGCACCATGTTCGGCTTCAAGAGCATGCCTTCCAGCTCGATCTCCTGAACCGAGAGTTCGGCGAATACGATGCGCAGCACCTCCTCGGTGACGGCCTCGCAGTCGTCGATGGTGTGATCGCCGTCCATCAGGACCTCGGGCTCCACGATTGGGACCAGCCCGGCTTCCTGAGAGATCGCCGCGTAGCGGGCCAGGCCGTGGGCGTTGGCCGTCAGGCAGGCCGCGCTGGGGACGTCCTCACCGATCGTGTAAACGGCCCGCCACTTGGCGAAACGCGCACCCAGGCCGGCATACTCGTTGCAGCGGTCGCGCAGGCCGTCGAGCCCCTCGGTCACCTTCTCTCCGGGAAACCCGGCCAGGTCCTTCGCCCCCTTGTCCACCTTGATGCCGGGGATCATTCCGCCCGCTTCGATCAGCTTGACCAGCGGTATCCCGTCGGACCCATTCTGCCGCAGGGTCTCGTCGAACAGGATGACGCCGCTGATGTAGCGTCCGGCCTCCGGGGTGCTGAACAGCATGGCGCGGTATTCGCGGCGGTTCTCCTCGGTCGATTCCACGCCGATGGAATCGAAGCGTTTCTTGATGGTCGGCGAACTTTCGTCGGCCGCCAGGATGCCCTTGCCGTCCGCGACCAACGCCTTTGCGGTTTGCGAAAGACTTTCCGTGGTCATGGTTCTCAACGCCTCTTCGTTAGGTATTTGAGAGGACGGCGCCGCGCCCTCGCGGTCATCTTGTTAGAGCCGCGCCTTGACGGTTTCGACCACCGCCTCGGGCGTGATACCGAAGTGTTCGAACAGGTCCTTGGAAGGCGCCGAGGCCCCGAAACCATGCATACCCACGAAACCGCCGTCGCGGCCCGTCCAGCGCTCCCAGCCGAGCGGCCCGCCCGCCTCGACGGCCACACGCAGGCTGCCGGGCCCCAGCACCTCGTCGCGGTAATGGTCGCTCTGGCGCTCGAACAGCTCCCAGCAGGGCATGGACACCACTGCCGATGAAACGCCTTCGTTCTGGAGCCGCGTCTGCGCCTCCAGCGCGATCTGAACCTCGGAGCCGGATGCGATCAGGGTGACCTGCCGCTCCCGGTCGGCCGGCGACAGGATGTAGGCCCCGCGGGCCGAGAGATTTTCTGCGCCCGGTTCGCGGCGCACCGTGGGCAGAGCCTGGCGCGACAGCACCAGAACCGAGGGGCCGACCGTGCGCGCCAGCGCCGCCTGCCAGCATTCGGCGGTTTCCACCGTGTCGGCCGGCCGTAGCACGTGGATGTTCGGCATGGCCCGGAGCGCCGCCAGATGCTCGACCGGCTGGTGGGTTGGGCCGTCCTCGCCCAGCCCGATGGAATCATGGGTCATGACGTAGATGACCCGTTGCTCCATCAGGGCGGCCAAGCGAATCGACGGCCGGCAATAGTCGGTGAACACCAGGAAGGTGCCGGCGTAAGGGATCACGCCGCCGTGCAGGGCCATGCCGTTCATGGCCGCCGCCATGCCGTGCTCGCGGACCCCGTAGTGGATGTAGCCGCCGCCGTATTGGCCGGCCTCGATCACCGGTTGGCCCGCCGCCCTGGTGTTGTTCGACCCCGTCAGGTCGGCCGAACCGCCGACCAGCTCGGGGATGACCGGGGCCAGGGCGTCCAAGACGCGTTGCGAAGACACGCGCGTGGCGACCTGCGGTGCCTCCGTGCGCACCGCTTCCTTCAGCGGCGTCAACGCCTCCTGCCAGGTCTCCGGCAGGTCCCCGGACAGCCGGCGCTGCAGTTCCGTGCGGGCCGCCTCCGGCAGGGCCGCGACCCGCGCGTCCCAGGCCGCCGAATCCGCCGCACCTTTCGTGCCCAAGGCGCGCCACGCGGCGAGCACGGCGGGCGGCACCTCGAACGGCGGATGGGGCCATCCCAGCTGTTCGCGCGCGCCGGCCACCTCCTCCGGGCCCAGCGGCGCACCGTGGGTTTTTTCGCTGCCCGCCTTGTTCGGGGCGCCGTAGCCGATCACGGTGCGGCACGCGATCAGCGACGGCCGCGGATCGTTCCGCGCCGCCTCGATGGCCGCGGACACCGCCTCGGGATCATGGCCGTCAACCGCCTGTACGTGCCAGCCGTAGGCCGCGAAGCGCGCGGTCTGATCGTCCGATACCGTGAGCGCGGTCGGCCCGTCGATCGAAATCCCGTTGTCGTCGAACAGAACGACCAGCCGCCCGAGGCACAGGTGGCCGGCCAGGGAGGCCGCCTCGTGGCTGATGCCTTCCATCAGGCAGCCGTCGCTGGCGATCACGTAGGTCCAGTGCTCGACCGCCGAATCGCCGAACCGGGCGTTCATGATGCGCTCGGCCAGCGCCATGCCGACCGCATTGGCCAAACCTTGGCCGAGCGGGCCCGTCGTGGTCTCGATGCCGCTCGCCAGGCCGCGCTCCGGGTGACCGGCGGTGCGGCTGCCCAGCTGCCGGAAGGTCTTCAGCTGCTCGACCGTCATGTCCGGATAGCCGGTGAGGTAAAGCAGCGCGTAAAGCAGCATGGAGCCGTGACCGGCCGACAGCACGAAGCGGTCCCGGTCCGGCCAGTCGGGCCGCGCCGGATCGAATTTCATGAACCTCTGAAAGAGGACCGTTGCCGCATCGGCCATGCCCATGGGCATACCCGGGTGCCCGGAGCGGGCCTTTTCGACCGCGTCCATGGCGAGAAAACGGATGGCGTTGGCCATCTCGTTGTGTCCGGCCTCTTGGTGCGTGGCCGGCTCCGCGACGGTGGGTTGCGCGGCATCCATCGGACTGACCCCAAACGCCGGCACGAAATTCCGGCGTCTCCTCGAACACCTCCAGGAAGTGGCCGCAACATGCCGCCCGCGGTCCGGGTCGTCAACCGGCATATGGCCGCCTTATCCACCGCGATCTCATGATTCCGGCCGGTGGCATGGGAATCCTCGATACCCC
>JAZFZX010000320.1:0-2086 GCA_036444135.1 Kiloniellales bacterium
CGTAAACGTGCACCGGAATCGGCAGACCGGCCAGGGCATCGGTGCCGCCTTGACCCTCAAGCGAAGCGACCAGTTCGGCCTCCACGTTGTAGTCGAGGGTTTGCGGCGGCAAGTCGGCTTGGCCCGCACCGGTCACCCGCACCAGTGGTGCCAGCATCATGAGGTCGCCGTTCCGCAACAGGCCGTCGGTGATGGTGTAGCTGCCCGACAGCTCGGTGAAGTCGGTCTTGGCCGTGCTGCCGTCCGAGGCCATTCCGAGCTGGCCGAGGTTGCGCAGGGTCCCCGCCAGATCGAAACCTTCGACCGCGCCATCCAGAAAGGCAAAGTTGCCGTCGCCGTTGAGGCTTTCGACGATCTGCTTCTCATTCGCCCCGCGGGCCGTGCCCTTGGCCTGGAAGTTGAGCTTGCCGGAGAGGAAATCCATGTCTGCGAAGGATTTCAGGAAGGGCTTCGATTCGACGCCCTGCAGCGCGACCCGATAGTCGATGCCCATGGCATCGCCCGATCCGTCCACGACCGCCGCGGCCGTCACGTCGCCGGGGGAGAGCTGGACCTTGGTCACATCGGCCTTCAGCACGCCGCCGGACAGCGTGACCGTGGCGGCGGCGTTCTGCACCTCGACCTCGCGGTAGAGCACGTTGGCGAGAGTCACCTGCACCTGGCCTTCGTAATCGCGCAACGGCGACACGTCGATCGGCTCTTCGCTCCAGCCCTTGGCGCCGTCGTCTTCGGCAGCCGGCGCGGCCGCCTCGTCGCTCGGTGGCGGCAGATAGGCGTTGAGGTCCAGTTTGGCCACATCCAGCTTGCCGTCGAAGAGGATGATTTCGCCGGTGCCGTCGAACGAGCCGCTGGCGCTGGCCTCCGCGGCCTTGCCGGTGATGCTGGCCGACTTGATACCCACCTTCTTGCCATCCGCCGTCAGGTTAGCGTCGATCTTGAGCGGCCCGGGGTCGGGCTGGCCATCGGGCAAGGGTTGCCCCAGCCAGGCGGCAAGCTGACCGACCGAAGACACGTCGAGGCCAACGGAGCCGTCGAGGCCCGGCAGCGGTTGTTGCTGAACAGAGCCGTCGATCGAGGCCTTCAAAAGCTCCGAGGTCACGGCCACCTGCAACCCGAAGACCTCGCCTTGCATGGCCTTCTGGGGCGAGTCGACGGTGAAGTTTACCTCCAACGGCTTGCCATTGAGGGTCAGGGCCACCTTGCCGTTGGTCGCCTGGTCGAGGGCCGGAACGGCGAGCGCGACATCGAGCGTTCCAATCGCCATGTCCGGCATGGCCGCCAGGCGGGCATCGCTCATCTGCAGGCCCAGGTCGGCGCTCAAGGCCGCCACCAAGGCACGCGGGCTTTTGCCCTGGCTCTTCGCCTTGAGCGTGGCGGTCATAACGCCTTCCAGCGGTGCCGGATCGACACCGGCGGCACGGGCGAGATCGCCCACGGCGAGGCTGGAGACGGACAGATCACTGGCAAAGCTCAGCACATCGCTGCTGCCGTCGAGATCGATGCGGCCCTTGATGCCGCCGCCGTAAAGCGCGAGCTGACCGATCTCGAGCTCCAGTTTGCCGCCGGCCAGATTCAGTCCGATCTGGGTTTGGCCCAGCTCGAAGCCTGCGGCGCGGAGGCCGTCCAGCGCGATCGAGATATCCGCCTCGGCGCCCCGGAGCACCGACAGGTCGATGGGCTCGTCGGAGACCGCGTCCAGGGGGTTGGCCGGTCTTTGCCCGCCCTCTGGGGCGGGTGCCTCGGCCTCTTGCGCCGGTGCCGGCGGTGGCAGATAGCGGTCGATGTCCAGCATGCCCGCTTTGACGTCGAGGGTCACCTTCATGACCTCGCCGCTGCTATCGACGCTGCCGCTGGCTTCGGCCTTCAGGGCCTCGCCCTCGATCACCGCCTGTTCGAGCACCACCGTCGCGCCTTCGGCCTTGAGCACGGCGTCGATCTTCAGGGCCCCGGGATCAGGCTGATCGGGGTCGAGCGGCTGGCCGAGCCAGGCCGCCAGCTTGCCGACCGACGGCGAGGTGAAGTTGAAGCGCCCGTCGAGGCCCGGCAGCGGCTGTTGCTGCACCACGCCGTCGTAGGACAGTTTCAG
>JAZFZX010000321.1:0-3877 GCA_036444135.1 Kiloniellales bacterium
CGGGTCCGCCAGCGTCAGAGATCCGATGCAAATGCTCATGAATTAGGCAAGCTGTTGAAATGCTCAAATCTTGGGCTTTATCGCGCTCCAGACTGGCGGATGCAAGGAGTCACTGAGCCTGAGATTCCAGTAACTGGAAGTTATCGCCGGTTCGAAGCAACTCGGACCTATGTCATCCTATATCCTGTGGGATTGTATCCTGTGGGATTGTATCCTGTGGGATTGTATCCTGTGGGTCTCTATCCTGCGGACCGGTTCGCGGCGCAGTTCCGAAGGGGGAGGATCGTGACATCATCCGTGTTTTCGCTGGACGGAAAAAACGCCTTGGTCACGGGCGCGGGCCGGGGACTGGGGTTGGAAATCGCCAAGGGGCTCGCCGCCGCCGGCGCACGGGTTCTCGTCAACGGACGCAATCTTGCGGGCCTCGCGCGCGCCGCGAAGGCCATCACTTCGGCCGGCGGTTCGGCAGCGCCGCTACAGTTCGACATCGCCGACGAAGCGGCGGTCGAGACGGCGTTTGAAAGTGTACGAAGCGAGTACGGGCGCCTCGATATTCTGGTCAATAATGTCGGACTGCGTGACCGCCGCGGATTCTTCGAATTTGAACTGGCGGCGGTGCGGCGGCTTCTCGAAGTCGATCTGGTCGCACCGTTCAATCTCTGCCGACAGGCGGCACAGCTGATGACCGGCCATGACGGCGGGCGAATCATAAATGTGACATCGATCGCCGGGCCGGTCGCCGGTGCGGGGGATGCCGCCTACACGGCCGCCAAAGGCGGACTGGAAGCCCTGACGCGGGCCGTGGCCGCCGAGCTCGGCGGTCAGGCGATCACGGTCAATGGCATTGCGCCCGGATTTTTCGCGACCGAAACCAACACCCATCTCGTCGCCGATAAGGACATCGCCGCCTGGTTGAGGAACCGGACCTCGCTTGGCCGCTGGGGAAACCCTGCCGAGATTGCAGGCGCCGCGGTCTTCCTGGCTTCGCCGGCCGCGTCCTATATCACGGGTCAGATCCTGGCCGTCGATGGCGGCTATCTCGCCCATTCCTGATGCTGAAGCGGTGCCGCCCGGTCGCCTAAGACGTCCCGCCGATCAGCACGTCGGTGACGAACTTCACCCCCGGATAGGCCAGCGTCAGCAGCAGGTAGGCCAGCAGCACCAGGCGCGCGGCGCGCTGTCCGCGCAATCCGCTCAGCCCATGCAGGACCAGAAGAACGCCGATGGTGGCGAAGGCCAGGAGCGACAGCACCGTCTTGTGATCGAATGCCAAGAGCTGCCCGCTGCCCAGGTATTGCAAGGCCACGCCGGTCAAGATGCCGCCACCCAAGACCAGCTCGGCGGCAATCAACAGGCCGAGTTCCAGGCGTTCGGCATCGGCCATCGGCGGCAGACGGCGCGACATGGGCCCCGGCTGCTTGCGTTTGAGCGCCCGTTCCTGGAGCACGACGGCGAAGCTGGAGACCGCCGCGAGCGTGCACAAGGCATAGGTGGTCACCGATACAACTATGTGGATCGTCAACCAGGTGCTGGGCGCGCCCGTCAAGCCGCTTCGCGGCGGGACGCCACCCAAGATAATGGCCAGCACGGCCAGAAGGCATAGATAGGGCAGCAGGAGCGGGCTGAGACGCCAAGCTTCGCGGGTGACCGCGGCCAACAGGGTGAAGATGGCGGCGCTGGCTGCCGTGGAGATCCACAAGGCGTTGGCGAGTCCGGTCTGCCATACGGCGCCGAACTGCGCCACGCTGTAGGCCGCCGGCCCCGCGACGGCCACCGCCAGGAGGCTCCAAAACAGCAGGTCGCGGCGCGCCTCCGGCCGCCGGTAGGGTAAGATCGACGCCGGAACCAGCGCCAGCAACGCCGTCAGGCTGAAAACCAGGCTGTTCACCATCGCGTCTTTTATAATGGGCTCTTGGCCGCGGCGATAGAGGTCTCTAGGCTCGCCGGCCGGGACCATGACGAGAGGAAGGTGATCCCCATGGGCACGACGGTGGCCTTGGTGGTTGCTGCCGGCCGGGGCGAACGCCTCGGTGGCGACCGGGCTAAGCAATATTTGCCGCTCGGCGGCCAGCCGCTGTTGCGTTACAGCCTGGCGGCCTTCGCCCGCCACCGGCGTGTGGACGCGGTGCGCGCCGTCATCCACCCCGACGACGAGGCTCTCTACGCCATGACCGCGGCCGGCCTCGACCTACTGGCGCCGGTCACCGGCGGCGCGTCGCGCCAGGAGTCCGTCCGCCTCGGCCTGGAAAGCCTGGCCGAACAACAGCCAGCGCGGGTGCTCATCCACGATGGCGCACGCCCGTTCGTGGATGGGGACCTGATCGACCGGGTCCTGGCCGGGCTCGAGGCCGCTGCCGGGGCGATCGCTGCACTGCCGGTGACCGATACGCTCAAGCGCGAGGCCGACGGCTGGGTCGGAGAGACGCTCGAACGCGCGGGCCTGTGGCGAGCCCAGACGCCGCAGGCATTTCGCTTTGCCGATATCCTGGCGGCCCACCGCGCGGCGCGGGACGAGGCCGGCCTGACCGACGATGCCGCGGTGGCCGAGCGGGCCGGCCTGGCGGTCCGTCTGGTCGCGGGCGACCCCGCCAACCTCAAGGTCACCTCGCCCGAGGACCTGGCCCGTGCCGAGCGCTGGCTGGCCGGTGCCGCCGATGAGGTGCGTACGGGCAGCGGCTTCGACGTTCACCGCTTCGGCCCCGGCGATCGGGTGCGGTTGTGCGGGGTGGATGTGCCGCACGACAATGCCTTGCAGGGTCATTCGGATGCCGATGTCGGCCTGCACGCGGTCGTCGATGCGATCCTCGGCGCGCTGGCGGCAGGGGACATCGGGGCCCATTTCCCGCCCTCCGACCCCGAATGGCGCGATACTGATTCCGCCGTCTTCGTGCGCCATGCCCGGGACCTGGTGGCCGCGCGTGGCGGCCGCATCGTCAATGTGGACGTGACGATCATCTGCGAACGGCCGCGCATCGGACCGCACAGGGCTGCCATGGTGGCCCGGCTCGCCGAGCTGCTGGGCATCGACGACGGCCGGGTCAGCATCAAGGCGACCACCACTGAACGCCTGGGCTTCACCGGCCGTGGCGAGGGGATCGCAGCGCAGGCGACCGCGACCCTGGCCCTGCCGCGGCAGGCCTAATGTTTCAAAAGCCCGCGCTGCCCTTCTTCCATCCGGCGGCCCTGCTCGCCACTTGGTTCGGTTGCGGGCTGGTGCGCGTCGCGCCCGGGACGGTTGGCTCGCTGGCCGCCCTGCCCTGCGCCGCGGGCCTGTGGCTGCTGGGCGGTGCTTGGCTGCTGGGCACAGCCGTGGCGCTGGTCTTCATGGCCGGGCTCTGGGCGAGCGCCCGCTATGCCGGTGCCGCGGGCGGCGGCGATCCCGGCGCCGTGGTGATCGACGAGGTGGCGGGGCAATGGCTGGCCCTGGTCTTGCTGCCCGCCGACCCGCGCGCCTATGTCCTGGCCTTCGTCTTGTTTCGTCTGTTCGATATAGCCAAGCCGTGGCCGATCGGCTGGCTGGACCGGACGTTGGAGGGCGGGTTAGGGATCATGCTGGACGATCTGTTGGCTGGTCTTTACGCCGCAGGTTCGAGCTATGGTCTGTGGCTGTGGATCGGTTGAGCACATGATCGACGAGGCCCTCTTAAAACGCGCTGCGGCGCTGTTGGACGCCTTCCGGGCGGCCGGCCTGACCCTGGTGACCGCCGAGAGTTGCACAGGCGGCTTGATCGCCGGCTGTTTGACGGAAACCGCGGGATCCTCGGACGTGCTGGACCGTGGCTTCGTGACCTACTCCAACGCCGCCAAATGCGAATCCCTGGGCGTGCCCGAGGCGTTGATCGCGCGCGCCGGGGCGGTCAGTGCCGAGGTCGCCGAG
>JAZFZX010000322.1:0-6599 GCA_036444135.1 Kiloniellales bacterium
GCGCACTTCGGCGCCGAAGCCCGCCGCGAAGTCGATGCCGTCGCCCGGCTTCAGGCGCCGGGCCGGCTTGGCGAAGGCGCGCCACAGCCCCGGCCCCTCGGCCTTGTGCAGGGTGACCTCGACCTTGGCCGCGCCGCGCCGCCCGAACAGCCGGGTCGGCAGCACCCTGGTGTCGTTGACCACCAGCAGGTCGCCGGGCCGCAGCAACGCCGGGAGGTCGCCTATCCGCCGGTCGCCCAGGCTATCCCCGACCACCAGCAGGCGGGCCGCATCGCGCGGCGCGACGGGGTGCTGTGCGATCAACGCGCGGGGTAGGTCGAAATCGAATGTATCGATGCGCATGGCGCCGCGTCAGCGTGGTTCAATCTGGTCCAAAACCGCTCTACCATTTTGCCCGGCCTGCCGCAAAGACCACCGTCCGATGTCGCCCGCGGGCGAGCGAGAGCCGTGAAATGCGCCACGATGTGATAGCGGCGTACCGGAACGGTTGCACGAAGGCGGTGGAGGAAAGCCGATGCCCCAACAGCGTCCCAACATCCTGCTGGTGCAGGCCGACCAGATGGCGGCGCCGGCGCTGCCCTTTCATGGCCACACGGTGGTCCAAGCGCCCCACCTGACCCGCCTGGCCGAACGCGGCGTGGTGTTCGACAAGGCCTACTGCAACTCGCCGATCTGCGCGCCGTCGCGTTTCTCCATGCTGTCGGGGCTGTTGCCCAGCGCCATCGGCGCCTACGACAACGCGGCGGAATTGCCGGCCGCCGTGCCGACCGTCACGCACCACCTGCGCCTCATGGGCTATCGCACCGTCGTGGCGGGCAAGATGCACTTCGTCGGACCCGACCAGCTGCATGGCTTCGAGGAGCGGCTGACCACCGACATCTACCCGGCGGACTTCGGCTGGACGCCCAACTGGGAGCGCCCCGACGAGCGGCAGGACTATTACCACACCATGGCCAGCGTGCTGGAGGCGGGGCCTTGCGCGCGCAGCATGCAGCTCGACTTCGACGACGAGGTCGCCTACCAGAGCGTGCGCAAGATCTACGACCTGGCGCGCGACGGCGACCCGCGGCCGTTCTTCCTTTACGTCTCCTTCACCCATCCGCACGATCCCTACACCATCAGCCGCCCCTATTGGGATCTCTATGAGGACGCCGAGATCGACCCGCCCGCGGTGCCCGCCCCGCCGGCCGGGGCCGACGATCCGCATAGCCGCCGCCTGCGCTGGGTCTACCGGGCCGACGAGGACCCGCCGAGCGAGGCGCAGGTGCTGGCCGCGCGGCGCGCCTATTACGGCTGCATCAGCTACGTGGACGACCGTCTGGGCGAGCTCCTTGAAGCCTTGGAGGTCACCGGGGCGAGCGAGAATACCATCATCGTATTCACCTCCGATCACGGCGACATGCTGGGCGAGCGCGGGCTCTGGTACAAGATGCACTTCTTCGAGTGGGCGGCCAGGGTGCCGCTCATCGTCTCCGCCCCGGGGCGCCTGACGCCGCGGCGCGTCGGCCAGAACGTCTCGCTGGTCGATCTGTTCCCCACACTGATCGATCTGGCTGGTGGAGACGGGCCGGAGCCGGCCACAGCCCTCGACGGGCAAAGCCTGGTGCCGCTTGCCGAAGGTGCGGCGGAAGGTGCGACCCACGGTGCCCCCGGGGCGGTTTTGAGCGAATACCTGAGCGAGGGCGCCGCCGGGCCGCTGGTCATGGTTTTGCGCGGCCGGCACAAGTACATCGTGGGCGTGGACTCGCCGCCGCAGCTGTTCGACCTGGAGGCCGATCCACAAGAACTGAGCAATCTTGCGGGCAGTGCCGAAACGGCGGACATGGAAGCCGCGTTGGCCGCCGAGGTCGCGGCGCGTTGGGATTTAGAGGGCCTGCGGGCGCAGGTCATCGAGAGCCAGCGCCGCCGGCGGTTGACCTTCGAGGCGGGGCTTCAGGGCCGCAACCGGTCGTGGGACTTCCAGCCCATGACCGACGCCGCCCGGCTTTACGCCCGCAACACGAGCCGCATCCTGGGCGATCTCGAGGGCAGGGCGCGGCTCGACTATCCCGACGCCGGGCCGCCGCGGTGACGCGGTCCGTGCCCGGAGCGAAATGCGTCACTCAATCGCCGGTGTCCGCCTCAACGTCGTGACGGATGCCGACGCAGACCCGCGTCGAAGTGACATCGCTCAGGAAGTGGAATGGCCGGTCGCTGCGGCCGGCGAAACCCGGCGCGCGCATTAGCAAGAGACTGCCCGGCGGGATCGCCACCTCCCGCGCGTCGGTGCCCGACCGTTCCCGGCAGACGAAGAAGCGGGCCTGTCCCGCCAGGGTCACGATGGCCACCAGATTCCGGTAGCGCACATGGTCGCGGTGCGGCGTGATGCCGCGCGATCCGGCCGCATAGCGTTGCACCACCAGGTCGTTGAGCGATGGCGCGGCGGTCAGCGGCGGTTCGTCGAGCTCCGCGAGCGCCGGCGGAAGGAGTTGCTGCACGGCCTCGGCGCAAGCATGAAAGAGGCTGCCTTGCGGCACCGGCATACAGATCTCGAAGTCCTGATAGACGGTCCGCTCGCCTTTGCCGATGACCGGCTTGGCCGCGCGGTAGGAAAGGGCCTCGCTGGCCGCGAGCAGCGCTTGGCAGCCTTGCGGCGAGAGCAGCGGCAGGGCCGCCGCGTCCTCGGTCTCCAGCCTCGCGAGCGCCGCGGCCAAGGTCTGCGGCGAGGCGACGATGTGCCGCCCGACGGTGCGGGGCACCGAGGTCAATTGGCCTCCTCGGGCAAGCGCTCGCCGGCGCGCCAGTCCCAGGGTGCGACGAAGCGGTCCCGCCAAAGGCCGCGGCGGGCCTTACGGGCGTCCGCCTCGACCGTCCGGTAGCGTGCGCTGGCGGCCCCATTGGGCAGCGCCCAGCCGGTATAGGCCATGCCTTCCGCCAGGTCGTAACCGCCAGCCGTGCAATGGGCGAGGGTGGTGCCCTGAGGCCCCGGCCCCAGCGTGCGGCATACGACCTCGGACCCGGCGGTCAGATCCAGCAGCGCCGTCCGCGCCACCGCGCCGCAATCGTAAAGCCGGGTCTTCAGCCAGCACCGCTGGGCGAGTTCCGGTGCATCGACGCCCTGCAGGCGCAAGCGCTGGCCTTGCAGCTCCAGGGTATCGCCGTCGATCACCTTGAGGACGCCCCGGACCTCGATACCGGCGCCCTGAACCATGGACAGGCCAAGCCAGGCGAACAGAATCGCACCCAGCGTGGCGCCCAGGAAAATCCGCGCCTTCCCGGCCGGACAGCCAATGCACGCCGCCGCAAGGCGAACCTGCTCCATACCGTGGTCTCGACTCTAATGAAGGCCGTGGGCCGGACTTATGATTTTGCTTTTGCCACGGTTTTTACAAGGTCGAACAGCTTCTTTCGCAAACCGGGATCGGAGATCGCGTAATAGGCCCGCACCAGCTCACGGGTTTCCCGGTGGGCCGGCAGGCGCCCGGCCAGATCTTCCTCGCCGACCCCGAGTCCGGTGAGTTCCTCTTCCGGCGGGTCGGCGAAGAAATACTCGATCGGCACGTCGAGACACCGGGACAGGTCGTAAAGCCGGCTGGCCACGACCCGGTTGACCCCGCGCTCGTATTTCTGGATCTGCTGAAAGGTGACGCCCAAAGCCTCGGCCAAGCGCATCTGGCTGAGACCCAATTCTTGGCGGCGCGCGCGCAACCGCCGGCCGACGTGGACATCGATCGGCCGAGCCGCCGCGCGTCTCTGATGATCCGATGTGGGCATGATCGAAATGGTCCGCCGGTGGTTCCCTTGATCTGTAGCGCATTCGGGGCATGTTTTTCAACTATTCAGCGCAGATTCACAAAAAAACACTACTATGGCGATAAAGAGTGCGTCTTCGGGAAAGGGCATAAAACGCATGATTCTGCGGATTCGTCCGCTACAGCGGTTGCAAGGGAATACAGTCCGGGTTTTGCGGCGGACGCCCCGGCAAAACGGCAAAGCGCTTCCGGTCGGGCGGCAGAGGTGGTAGGCAGGCGCGGGATCTTCACCTTCCCCGGGGATTTTTGGGCGGACCAGGGCGTCCTGGTGCAGCTGACGTGGCGTGCGGTTGAGAGCATGACCCTCTCACGAGAAAAAACGGGCAGCAACGGACGGCGGGAGCCGTTCGTGCTGCTGGACGACAGTCTGGGGCTGGAGGGCCGTTGCCGGCTGTTCGAAGCCCCCGTCGAGGTTGTGCGCTGCGACCGGCCGGAGGATGCGCCGGCCGCCCTGGCGCGCGTTGCGGACGCCGCGCGGCGCGGACTCTATGCCGCCGGCTTCCTGTCCTACGAGCTCGGCTATCTGCTGGAGCCGAAGCTGGCGCCGTTGTTGCCGGCGCAGCGGTGCCAACCGCTGATCTGGTTCGGTCTGTTCGACGAGCCGCAAGAGCTCGACCCGGCCGGCGCCGGCCGCTGGGTCGAGGAGCGCCAGGCAGGCGGCTACCGGGTGGACGACCTGCGGCTGTCGGTCGATCGGCGCGATTACCTGGCCGCCGCCGGGCGGGTGAAGGATTACATCGCCGCCGGCGACGTCTACCAGATCAACCTGACCTTCAAGTATCTGTTCGGCTTCTCGGGCGATCCCTTGGCGCTTTACGCCGCCCTGCGGCGGCGCCAGAGGGTGGCCTACGGGGCGATGGTCTCGGCGGAAGATTTTCAAGTTCTTTCGCTGTCTCCGGAGCTGTTCCTGCGGGTGCGCGAGGGCGTGGCCGAGGCGCGTCCGATGAAGGGGACCGCGGCGCGCGGCGCGAGCCCGGACGATGACGCGATCCAAAGGGCGTGGCTGCGGCACGACGAGAAGTCGCAGGCCGAGAATCTGATGATCGTCGATCTGCTGCGCAACGACCTGGGCCGCGTGGCGGAAATCGGCTCCGTCAAGGTGACCGATCTCTTCACGGTCGAGAGCTACCCCACACTGTATCAGATGACCTCCGGGATCAGCGCGCGCTTGCGGCCCGGCGTCGGGCTGGCCGAACTGGCGCACGGCCTGTTTCCCTGCGGCTCCGTGACCGGCGCGCCCAAGATGCGGGCGATGGAAATCATCCGCGAGCTGGAGCCCGCACCGCGCGGGATCTACACCGGCGCGATCGGCATGGTCGCGCCCAACGGCGACGCGGTCTTCAACGTGTCGATCCGGACCCTCGTTCTGGATGGCGACGGCCGGGGCGAAATGGGCGTGGGCAGCGGCATCGTCCAGGATTCCGAACCCGAGGTGGAGTGGGAGGAATGCCTCCTCAAGGCCCGCTTCCTGACGGAGCAACGCGAAGCGTTTTACTTGATCGAGACGCTGCGCTGGGAGCGCGGCGAGGGCTATTACCTGCTCGAGCGCCATCTCGACCGCTTGGCGCGATCGGCAGCATATTTCGGTTATCCCTGTGATCGGGAGCTGACCCGCAAACGCCTGGAAGCTGAAGCGGAGGGCTTCGGCGACGCGCCGATCATGCGGGTGCGGCTGCTGCTGGACGAGGACGGCGATCTGGCGATCGATGCCACACCCATGCAACTGTCCGGGCCCGAAACGGTCTTGGATTTCCTGATCTCCGAGCGCCCGGTCGAAAGCAGCGACGCCTTCGTCTATCACAAGACCACCCGGCGGGCGCTGTACGACGAAGAATTCGCCCGCGCGCAGGCGGACAAGGGCTGCGGCGAGGTGGTGTTCCTCAACGAGCGCGGCGAGTTGACGGAAGGCAGCCGGACCAACCTGTTCGTCGAGCGCAACGGCGTTCTGTTAACGCCGCCGTTGCACTGCGGGCTGCTGGATGGAACCCTGCGGCGGGACTTGATCGAAAATCCGCAGGTCGCGACCGAGGAACGCGTCCTTACGCTGCGGGATCTCGACGCCGCCGAGCGCATCTTCCTGGGCAATTCGGTGCGCGGGCTGATGCGGGCGCGGCGGGCGGTCTAACGGGGAGACCGAAGATGCGCTTGTGGCTATGCGCCGGAGCGGCGAACGGTTTTGTTTCGGTCGCGGTGGGGGCGTTTGCGGCACATCGCCCGCCGGAGCATGTGACGCGGCAGGCGATGGGCTGGATCGAGACCGGCGTCGACTATCAGATGGCCCATGCGCTCGCGCTGCTGGCCGTGGCCTGGCTTGAAGACCGGCTAACGGGGCGCGGGCTCTGGACGACTGTCGCGGGCTGGAGCTTCCTGGCCGGGACGATCCTTTTCTCCGGCACGCTCTATGTCATGGCGCTGACGGGCGTGACCGCGATTGGCGCCGCGGTGCCGGTCGGCGGTGCCGCGTTTCTCGTCGGCTGGGCGGCCTTGTTCGTGTGCGGGCTCCGCAAAATCAGCGGTTCCACGGGCGAATAGCGCCCTGGTAGGATGCGGCGGCGGCCATAGGTGGGGCGATGAGCGATAAACTTCTCGATACCAAGGGTCTGCGATGCCCGCTGCCGGTGCTGCGGGCGCGCAAGGCCATGAAGGACATGGATCCCGGCCAGGTGATCGAGATCCACGCGACCGATCCTGGCTCGGTCCAGGATTTCCAGGCCTTTTGCGAGACCACGGGCCACGTGTTGCTGGACAGCCTCCGGGACGGCGAGGTCTACATCTTCGAAATCAGGAAGGCCGGATAGCCGGCTTCGG